>DTYX01000026.1 GCA_012961655.1 Candidatus Poribacteria bacterium | reverse complement strand
ATTACCCCAACACCTGAAGTACAACCGGACTGACGCGCAATGCGCTACTACAATCTCTCAAATCGCAAAAAATGGAATACCTTTTTTCGAATTTACTTAAATGTTCTCTTCGTTTGTAGGAGTTTGTAGGAGCAAGTTTGGCGTCTGCCCATATGCATCAACTTAAGCCTACCAAAATATAAAGCAGATCTTTATGAATCCGTCTTTTTTTTCATTTCACCTTATATTATTAATATTCTCTTCCGTTAAAACGCACAAACTCGTAGTTGTGCTGTTTTCTTGTTTTCTTTACTTCGGTCTTTGGCGAGTAGCAACTGCTGATTTTCCCGATGTAACGTTTACTGACGTCACATTGGAAGCCGGCATCACATTTAAACATGTTACCGGAGCTTTTGGTAAAAAGTACATGCCCGAGACGATGTGTTCAGGTTGTGCTTTTCTGGATTACGACGGCGATGGACATCTCGATATCCTCTTGATTAATGCCAACAACTGGCCTTGGCTGGAGAGAGAGTCAGCGACTATGGCTCTCTATCGCAATCTTGGGGATGGAACCTTTGAGGATGTGACACAAAAAGCCGGTTTGAATCATCCGATATATGGTATGGGCTGCACCGCCGCAGATTATGACAATGACGGCGATACTGACATTTACATCACAAACCTTTACAAAAATAGACTTTATAAGAATAACGGAGACGGTACTTTCACCGATGTAACGGATTTCGCCAAAGTCGGAGATGAAAGTTGGTCAAGTAGCGCGGCTTTCTTCGACTACGACAAGGATGGCGCCTTGGATCTTTTCGTCTGTAACTACGTCGAATGGACGCCGGAGACCGATATCTGGTGTACGGTAGACGGAAAAACTAAAGCGTATTGTACGCCAAGTCTTTACACGGGACAGTCCTGTCGGCTCTATCACAACAAAGGGAATGGGACATTCGAGGATGTTACCGAAAAAGCGGGAATTTACAATCCCATCGGAAAATCTCTGGGTGTGGCATTACTCGATGTGGATTCGGATGGTTGGATTGACTTAGCTGTGGCAAATGATACTGAACCCAACTACCTCTATCGTAATAATGGAGATGGAACTTTCAGCGAGGAAGCGATGTTATTGGGGATGGCCTTTGATGAAAATGGCAAACCCCGCGGCGGCATGGGGATTGACGCCGCAGATTACTTGAACAACGGCGGGTTAGCCGTCTCCGTCGGAAATTTCAGCAACGAAATGATAGGCTTCTTTTACCTTTCAGGCGACGATTTCTTCACCGATAATACTGTCCAGGCCAAGATAGGGCATCAAAGTCTGTTTTATTTAACCTTTGGACTGTTCTTTTTCGACTATGAGTTGGATGGATATCTCGACCTATTTTTCGTCAATGGACACATCGAGACTGAAGTTGGGGACATCCAGCAAAATATCACTTATGAACAACGTCCACTGCTGTTTTGGAATAGAAGAGATGGTTCATTTGTCGAGGTAGGCGAGCACATTGCCGCCTTGAATCGCCCGACTGTAAGCAGAGGAACTGCCTATGGCGATTACGATTCCGATGGCGATTTAGATATCCTAATTTCCAACAATGGCGTTAAGCCTGGTTTCGGACGTACATGGCTGTTGAGAAACGACGGCGGCAATAAAAACCACTTCCTGCGCGTCAAAACAGTGGGAGTGCAAAGCAACCGAGATGGTATCGGCGCAAAAGTTATAGTTACAGCCGGCGGTATCACGCGAACGCAACTCGTCCATACTGGCAGCAGCTACTGTTCGCAAAGCGAACTGACGCTTACCTTCGGGCTTGGCAAAATCGAAAAGATCGATTCGGTGAAAATCATCTGGCCATCAGGATGGATTAGTCAATTTTCAAATGTTGAACCCAATTCCCTCATTACGGTTGTTGAGGGTAAGAAAGAATATATTTCCACTAAAATGGCAAGTATCGAATGACGAAATGAGAATGGTTATCCGTATTACTCGCTCATTCGGTTCATTTCTCTTCCTCGGAATTCCGACTAGAAATAACTGGATAGCTCTTCGAGCCGCAAAGCATTAGACCATCTAACTCAGGTTTCACGCCCCATGCAACATCGTTTATATTTCTTTCCGCTGCCGCAGGGACATGGGTCATTTCTGCCGACTTTTTTTCGCTTTTCCGAGGGCTTTGAAGATTCGACAGAACTGCCTCGTTGTTTTTCAAGCGCTCTCCGGCTCAGGTCGATAAAACGTTGATGGCTGTATTCAAAGAAAGTTTTGTATGCTGGGCAAAAATAACTCGGATGTTCGACGCTATTTCCGAGAACCGTTCTGTGCTTCGGGCAGGCGCCATGGCAGATTGATAGCCAACGACATTGTTGGCATGCTTGCGTATGCCAGGATTTTCTTTCGCTAAACTCTTTATATCTATCGCTACGGAGAATCTGTTCAAGCGAAATCTCCATCAAATTGCCCAAGCACCATTCCGGTTCGACAAAGAAATCGCAGGCGTATATATCGCCGTTATATTCCACCACTACATAGCTCCCACATCTCTCCTGAAATTGGCACAGAGGTTGCCCCACACCTGCATAATCCATCAGTAGCGCATCGAATAATCTGATGTAGGTTGATGGCATTCCATCTCCCATCCATGCGTCAAACAAATCACAGAGAAATTTGCCATACTCTTCGGGTTTGATGGAAAAATCCGCCGCCTGCTTCGTAATCGGATCTTTTTCGATGCAAGGGATGAATTGAAGATATCGCATCCCCCGCTCTACGAAAAAATTATACAATTCCTTAGCCTGTGAGACATTTCGTTCATTCACCAGTACCAGAATGTTAAATTCTACCCCATGTAGTTTTAAAATATCAATCGCTCTCATCACCCTGTCATAACTTGGCTGGCCAGCGGTGCTGCAGCGGTAGTAATCGTGAATATCCGCTGGACCATCAAGGCTGACACCCACCAAAAAATTATAACGTTTAAAAAGTCGCGCCCAGTCATCATCAATTAGAGTTGCATTGGTTTGAAAGCCGTTAGCAACTATCTGACCGGCCCTGCCGTACATCTGCTGATAATATACGACTTTTTTGAAAAAATCCAGTCCCATCAGAAGAGGCTCTCCGCCTTGCCAGCCAAATGAAGCGTGTTGGCCGACAAGCGACATATATTCAGAAATCATTTTAGCCAAAACCTCATCACTCATTCGATGACGCGATGTCTGCGGATATAGCGCGCTCTTCGGACGATAGAAGCAGTATGCGCATGCGAGATTACAATCAGCCGAGGCGGGTTTGACAAGCAAACTGAATGTCTCGAAGTTCATAAACATTCTCTCCTGTTATAGAAACCGAACCTTGCCGAAAAACTCGGTCTCTAATCTTGTGATGATATTATACAAAAGATTGCTCAAAAAAGGTAATAAATTTTTCCAATGCTTTACCTCTTGCTTTGTTAAATTCACCAAATGTCTATAAAGGTGTGACTTTAGTTTCATACTTCTGAGAAAATACTGTTGAAATTTGCTTAGTCATCATTATTTGATTGAAGATTGCTAGCTTTTATGTTAAAATAAAACGCCCCTTAATAAAGGGGGGCAGGGGGGATTTGGGGGTTGTACTTCGTGAACCGCTTCGACAATGTCCCATCGAAGCGGATGATGTGCTTGACCATTGGCGCGTGTGAGGTGGTGTGGATATTTGTTCGCGAGAAGAACAGAGGAGACATTACATCCGCCGTGTTTAATCAAGCCATTCGGGCAGAAGGAGTGAAGAGATTCAACCCCGAGAAAAATTCGCAAGCAGACCTAGAGGCATTGCTGGCGAATTCGCAGTGATTAAAGAGGGAGAATGTGAACGCCAAAGAACGAGTTATAACAAGCATAAATCATTGTGAGCCTGACCGCGTGCCTTGGGATTACTGGGCGGCGTCCGAAGTTACGGAAAGATTGCTGAAGCATTTTGGATTCAAAGACAAAGAAGAATTGTTGCGGTATTTCGATGTTGACCTCCGTTACGTGCCTGGACCAAGCTACATCGGTCAGGAATTCCGCACCTACGATGATGGAACAATCACAGACATCTGGGGCGTTCGCCGATGCTCTATGACAATAGAACGGGGCGCATATCGGTGGACGTATAAGCATGTCGTCAAATCACCTTTGGAAGCGATGGAAACAGTGGAGGAGATTGAGAATTACGCTCACTGGCCATCGGCGGATTGGTGGGATTATTCAAAAGTTGAGTCGGATTGTGAACAATACACTGACTTCGCTGTTGTGAACGCCGGCGATAGGTTAGATAGGACGGCGCAATTTAAACCGATGATGTACCTGCGCGGCATGGAACAAGCCTACGTTGACTTAATCGCCAATCCGAAGATTGCCGAAGCTATCATCGGGCGCATCAGGGAGTATTTTCTCGAATACAACCGACGGGTCTTTGAAGCCGCAAACGGAAGAATTGATATTTTCATGATGGGGGACGATTTCGGAACGCAAAATGGATTGATGATGGATATTCAAACTTGGCGGAGATTTTTCAGGAGTGGCTTCAGGGCATACATCGATTTAGCCCATCGGTACGGCATGAAAGTGATGCACCATACGTGCGGCGGTGTAGTCGAACTAATTCCGGATTTTATTGACGCCGGATTGGATATCCTTCAATCATTACAACCGCGCGCGCTGGGTATGGATTTGAAGAAATTAAAGCGAGAATACGGCAGATACATCGCTTTCCACGGGTCAATTGATATTCAAGAGACATTGCCTTACGGCACTATCGAAGATATCCGAGAGATGGTAAGACAACGTATGGAAGCGGGAAAACCCGGCGGTGGTTTTATCATCAGCACCGCGCATAATATCCAACCTGACACTCCGACGAATAATATTCTGGCGTTATTCGAGGCATACAAAGAATTTGGCGGGTACTAATCTATAACTCATGATTTGCTCACGAGGTAATGCACTGTTAAATTGGTTCCGATAGTAGGTTGATTTTCCAAAATCGACGACATTTTTGTCGAAATGTGAATTTCGACCTACAATCATAATTTTACAATGCACTACTTCGTAGATAAGCGGGTCGTGGGTTTCACTTGATTAATTTGGCTTGACCCACTCCTCCGCGCCGTCCTGCCAAACCTCACGTTTCCAGATAGGTACGACCTCTTTAAGTCTATCGATAGCGTATTGACAAGCCGCGAATGCTTCATTCCGATGAGGAGAGGCAACTGCAATAGCGACAATAACCTCGCCAATTTCAAGACGGCCAACTCGATGTAGCATGGCAACTTTATCAAGTCCCCATTTGGCATAAATCTCACCAGCGATTTCCTGCATCTTTTTCTCCGCCATTGGCTGATAAGCTTCAAATTCTAGATAGCGCACCATTCGCCCTTTGGAGTTATTTCTAACTACACCCACGAAAGTTACCACTGCGCCCGCTTCTGGGGTGTCAACAGCGGCTATAACATCTTGGATGGAAATGTCTGATTCGACCATTTTAAACATAGTTAACCTCCAGTTACAGGTGGAATGAGAGCTACCTCATCGCCGTCCTGAAGTCGTGTGTTCTTTTCGGCGTATTCCCAATTGACTGAAATTTGCATGCTATCATAACACTCAACAAATTGCGGTTTTTCAGTTGCTAAACGTTTCAGAATATCCATAACAGTAGAATCCTCTGAAAGTTTCATCTTCTCCTCGCGCCGGGCAAACATCTCATGAAACATCGCAAAAAATTTCACTTTGACTTTCACAAAAAATGCGCAAGGAAGCCTTAACCTTTAAGCAGGCTTCAAGTAAGCGCATCATACCCCCTTTCTCAGACATCCTTAATTTCCGTATGAATGAAGATATTAAATTACTTTGACCATTACAATTTTGTAAATTTAACGCATAAAATAATACTACATATATGATACGTTGTCAATAAATTTTTGGCTCAACCTTGACCCGCAAAAAAATGTCTAATACAGATAATAAATGCTTAACTTTGAATTTGCTTCCATGAAGATGATTATCGAATCAGGAGCCCTCCGTCCTTCAATCGGGCGAGAAATCCTTAGCTTATCAGATAAGTCATCCAATTTTACCTTTTAGTCGTTGAATTATTGTAATTTACGTTCCTACGACTATATGAACTTTTGGGAAAATAGATAAAATTATGCTTCAAGTTAGATATAAAACAACAAATTTTCTGTTTATCTATTTTATTGCTGGCATCTTAGTTTTGCTGTCGGTTTTTGTATACTATACATCTCGAATTGTGAAAAGATTAGATGAATCACAAAAAGCTCAGGTGCCATATTTAGCCGATTTAGCTGTTGTTCTGCCATCCATTAAGGATGTACAGTTGGGTATCCGCTTAGATAAAGATTTCAAGAAGATTTGGGAAAATAGTCGATTATCGTTTATCATAACAGACAGACAAAACCCGGGACAAATCATTAAAGTTAGAGGTGTAGATAAGGAGATAGAGGTAAAGATCGATAAGGGTATTCCTCTTAATCAAGCAGAGCAACAGAAATTGAGAAAAGCTTTAGAGGAGATGAAACGGAAAGTAGAGACTATTTCGCTTGAATATGGGGAAGATAGAGTTCTGGTAGGATATATGTATTATGGAGATGTAAACCCGGATAAAATTAACATGATGCCGTTTGTTATAACAGACTTACAACAACAACCAGTCGGTTGGCGAGTTTGGGGAGATTACATCAGAATAGAGGATGCTAATGAGCGTCAACTAAACCAAGCCCGTGCACTGGTTCGAGAGGCTAGTGCCAAAGGTCGATTTTCAGCGATTCAAATCAATCCAAAATTTCGTCGCGGATATTTTCATTACGATGTCGCAACACATTATGACTTGATGTTAATGCCTTATATTCAAATCGCTTCTATTACTATTTTTCTAGTGATTGGGCTGCTCGTTTACCAAAAAAGCAAGGCGAACGAACAAGCCGCCATTTGGGGCGGCTTGGCGCGTGAAACAGCGCATCAACTTGGCACTCCGATTTCATCATTGATGGGTTGGTTGGAGGTCCTCGAAAACAGAAATAACGATAGTGATATGACTAATATTTACGCCGAGATGCAAGGAGATTTGGCCAGGCTGAGAAAGGTTACGTCACGTTTTGGCAGAATTGGCGCTAAACCGAAGCGCGGCTTAGTTGATATAGCCAATATTATTTATGAGGTAATCTTCTATTTCCAAAAACGGATTCCCCCAAAAGTAGAAATCATCTCCCAACATAAAGAAGCGCCTAAGGTCATTGCTAACGAGGATTTATTACAGTGGGTGTTTGAAAACTTGATTAAGAATTCTCTGGATGCTTTGAACAAAAAAAGAGGTCTAATTAGAATTGATACCAGCTTCGACCCAAAGAGAAATCAGGTTGTAATTACATATAAAGATAATGGCAAGGGGATATCGAAGAAGGATAGAAAAAAAATATTTGCTCCTGGATATACTACTAAAAAGCACGGTTGGGGGTTAGGTCTGACTTTAGTGAAACGGATTATAGAGGATTATCATGATGGCAAAATTAGACTTGTGGAAACAAGTCCAAGAGGAACAACCTTCGAGATTCGGCTCCCTGTGGAGAAAGTAACGGAAGATATAGAGTGACGAAGTTCCGAAAGAGTTTAGCCTACCAGTGTCGAGTGATGAATGACAGGTATCGAGTATCAATGGTAGACGACAATAAAATTTGAGGAATTGAGGTGAGATTATATGTCGACAAACAATCCCCGAAAGATTCTCTGGATAGATGATGAAATTGAACTTTTAACCCCTCACGTTATGTCTTTAAATGATAAAGGATATGAAGTTACTCCGACATCAAATGGTGGCGATGCGCTATCATTGCTCAAAGAAAATCAGTATGATGCAATCTTATTAGATCAGATGATGCCAGGTCAGGATGGCATGACAACTTTAGAACTAATTCGGGAAATCGAGCCAGCATTGCCCGTTATTATGGTTACTCAAATGAGCGATGAAAAATTAGTGGATGAAGCCCTGGGCAAAAAGATAGACGATTTTCTTTTAAAACCTTTGAATGCCGGACAGATAGCTTCCACTCTCAAGCGCGTCTTAGACCAGGTTAAAATTATCGAGGGACGCGTGCCCACAAACTATCTCACCGATTTTAGTGAGATTAGAATGTTGAAACAATCAGACCCCGATTGGAGAATGTGGACTGAAATTTATGTGAAACTATCGGAATGGGATATTGAATTTGATAAGCTCTCAAAAACTGAACTTGAGGAAACTCATTTAGAGCAGAAACGAGATTGTAATGCACTTTTCTCAGATTACGTCGAAAGACACTATACAAATTGGCTCAAAGGGGAAGATTCCCCCATGCTCTCTGTGGATGTGATGGATAAAGTTGTAGCGCCTCTGTTGCAACAAGGCGAACAGATATACTTTATCGTTTTGGATTGCTTGAGATTAGACCAATGGTTGACTATTGAACCACTGCTTCAACCGTATTTCCATATCAGCCGTGATTACTACTATTCCATTTTACCTACTGCGACATTGTATGCCCGGAATGCTCTATTTAGCGGGTTGTTCCCGAAAGAGATAGCCGATAGATTCCCACAGTATTGGCAAGAGACCAGCGAAGATGAAACAAATACAAATCGATATGAGAAACAATTCATGAAGCTTAAACTTGAGAACATGGGGTTGATTTTGAAACCGGGTATTAGATATTTTAAGATATTTGATGTCAGAGGTGGAGAAGAGTATCTTAGGCAAGTCTCTTCTCATGAACGAATAAGCCTTGCGGCGCTGGTGGTAAATTTCATTGATATTCTTACCCACAAACGTTCACAGTTGGATATTCTTCAACAGATAGCGCCTGATGAGGCAGCATTTCGTTCTTTGACGAAATCATGGTTCATGCATTCATTACTGTTTGAAATCATGAAAATTATATCGCAAAAGGATGTTACTGTTATTCTAACCTCTGACCACGGGTCAATTTTGAGCAATCGAGCTTCCAAGGCTTTTGGCAGCCGTGAAACCTCGACCAGTTTAAGATTTAAGGTTGGAAATAGCTTGGGCTGTGATACAAATGAAGCTATCCACATAATAGAACCAGAAGAATACAAGCTTCCAGCGGAAAGTCCAAGCAAGAATTACATTCTGGCTAAGGAAGATTTCTACTTTGTTTATCCTAACCAATTCCACGAATATAAACGCCAGTTTCAAGGAGGATTCCAACATGGCGGGGTTTCAATGGAGGAGATGATTATTCCGTTAATTACTATGACACCTAAAAAGCAGGTGTAAAGGTTAAAGATTTATTTTTTCAACTTATATTACGATATAGAATTGCATGCAAACAGATGTTCTTTGGAAACGTGAAGTCTATCGCAGAATTTTAACTATTGCAAGCCTAAAGTGTTTCTTCGTATATTAAGAGACCGTCCGGAAAATCACAAACGTGTTCGCTTCGCTCCCCGTGAGATAGGCTTGGGGGATGAGATGTCTACTATCCATGAATCTAACGGGGTGTACTTCGTGAACCGTGGCGCAGCCATAAAGCCCGCGGCTACGACTTTCCGGATAGGCGCTAAGAGCGGCAGATTGTAAGAGTTGCTAATTGACCAGTCTAAGTTCCGGGCTCGGGACCGCCTCGGTTGAAGATACATTTGGATACGTTGCGCCAATACCTTTCTCCGTCGTGCCAGATTAAAAGTTTCATCTGCCTCATTTGTTTATACAAATGAGGCAACGTTCTCCTCGGCGTGATTCTTGTACAATAGGTTGTAGAGCGCAGATTACTTAACGTAGAAATAACTTTAAACTTATGCTCCTAATATCTGATTAAGTAGATGATAACATAAGGGGAGGACCATCTCAATGGTCTTGGCCAACTAACCAATTATTTTCCAATTTCATAATTCAATTGTCCAAGGAACTTTAGAGTCACCGAAAGTCAATCAGCGGTTAATATTTAGACTATTTTAAAAAATTCACTTATGGCTTTCATCAGGCACAGAAGTAATTTCTATGTAATTAAATCATTGTTCCCTTAGGAAACTGCAAAAATCAACGAGGTAAACTATCTAAGTTCGATATCTTTATTTTCCCCCTTAATAAAGGGGGGTTGTTTATCCCCGATAACAAACCAAAGGCCTCAAAGTTTGCATGTTAAATTCATATCATTGACAACATCAGGAGGCCATAAATGTTAAAGCAGATTATTGTATCTGAGGACGAGTATGAAAACCGTGTGGCATTGCTCGAAGATAAGGAATTGACAGAAATATTTTCCGAACGAAAGGATAGTAACTACATTTTGGGTAACATATACAAGGGACGGGTTAATAGCGTTCTGCCAGGAATGCAGGTTGCATTTGTAGATATCGGTCTAGAGAGAAACGCTTTCCTTCATATCTCAGATGTACATCGTGAGTTTAGCGAATTTGGAGAGTGGAATCAGCAAGAGGAACCCAATCCTAAATCAAAAACAACAAGGAAAGCGCAGCGACATTCCATCAATGACTTACTCAAACAAGGACAGGAAATTCTTGTGCAGATCGATAAAGAATCGATAGGCACCAAAGGCCCACGCGTTACTGCTTATATCACTCTCCCTGGTCGATATCTAGTTCTTATGCCTACCGTGGAAAACATAGGTGTTTCAAGGAGAATAGCAGATGAAGCAGAACGACAGAGATTAAAAGATCTTGTGCTAAAACTTCGTAAGGATAACAATGGATATATTGTTCGCACTGCTGCTGAGGGGAAAGGCGAAGCGGAATTCAAAGCAGAGATGAATTTTCTCACGAATAATTGGGAACAAATCTCTCGACAAGCCGAAAGTTCAAGCGCGCCTGCGTTGATTCAAAATGACCTTGGGTTAACTTTTCGTATTGTCAGAGATCTATTCACCGAAGATGTATCTGAGTTTGTTATAGACTCAAAAGCAGAATATCACAAAGTGATGGATTATATTAATTCCACGCTGCCAAATCTCAAATCACGCGTCAAACTCTACGAGAAGCGCGAACCTATATTTGAAGCTTACGGCATCGAAAAAGCGATTCGACGCGCATTGCGCAAGAAAATTTGGTTAAAATGCGGTGGGTATATTGTCATCGAACAGACAGAAGCGATGGTATCCATCGATGTGAATACGGGAAAATACGTTGGCAAGGAAGATCCAGATGACACTATCTTAAAAGCAAACCTAGAAGCCGTTAAAGAGATTACGCGTCAGATTAGACTGCGAGATGTCGGTGGAATAATTGTTATCGATTTCATCGATATGGATAACGAAAACCACAGAAGAAAGGTATTCAGGGCTTTTAAAGAAGCTCTCAAGGTAAATAAGGCGAAAACGAATATCCTCTCATTTACAGAGTTAGGTCTCGTGGAAATGACCCGGCAACGCACCAAACCCAGCCTTACGAAGATGCTATGTCAACCTTGTCCCTATTGCAATGGATATGGTTCTATCCTCTCAGAGGATACAATAACGATTGATTTATTGCGCGCTATCAAGAAAGCGCACTACAAAAATGGACATAAGAATTTGAAAGTCATAGCTAATGACATTATAGCGATGAGACTACTGCAAGAGGATGCCGATAAAGTCCAAAAGCTTGAAGATAGTCTCAATATAAAGCTGGAAATCGAAGAAGATATAGACCTTCATATGGAAGAATATCGAATCATCTCTCTCGATAATAACCGAGAAATTTATTTGGATTAAGAGAGCATCCGGGAAATTACAAACGTGTTCGCCCCGTGAGATAGTCGAAGACGTCATCTCACGGGGTTGTACTTTTCCATAAACACGCTTATACGGAGTATATTCACCCTGTTAGAAACTTCGTATCTAACGGGGTAATAATCAGGCTTTTATCAGCGCGGTCTGTTCACTTTGTTCAGCAGTTTACTTCGTAAACTGCTTCGCTTTGCTCAGTTCGACCCACACTTTTTACTTTTCGTGAACCACCAAATCTGCGGCTCTACACAAAAAGAGAAACCTAATCAAAAGAATGAAATGAGTAAGAGGAGAATAAAATCATGTTTCGCAAATTCGGAAAATCGAAGGCAATTAGCTTGAGTAGTATTGTCATTTTAGCCGTTTTATCACTGACGATTGCAGGCTGTGGCGGCTGCGGCGAGAAGAAAACCGTCGTACATTCCATACCAGATGAAAAGACACAAGTGCAAGCAGTGTCAAAGTTTAACCCCTCTGATGGGTTTGACCTATCCGCGATGATAGACCTCATCAAACGCGTCAAAGACCCGAAGGACTTGGAAGCCATTCTAAATTCTGAATCAGGTCCAAACAACATGGACCTCAATGGTGATGGTTACCGTGATTATGCTGCTGTTGAGATGTATGGTTCGCCGCCGGAGATGGGATATTCAGTTTACGTGTATCCGACTGATGACCCAAATGACCGCGTCGAAGTTTGTGACATTCAACTCACACAGATGTCCGATGGCAATGTGGATGTGTACGTCGATGGCAGAGGATATTGGGGCGGGCACACCTACTGGGGGGTTCATCCGATGGCTTACTCCCCGCTGTTCGCTGTAACTTTTGGCTGGCGTGCGCCCTTTTATGTCACACCTTGGGGAACTGTTGTTAGCTACAGAGTAAATCCGTTTCCTATTGTCACGCCTGTCGTCTATCGGTCTAGAATGGCGGGCTACGCTCGCACTCAACCTGTAAACAGAACGACGATTACCAGGCGGACGGTCAAACGGACGGTTCGCAGTCCAAATCGTACAACCCAACAGCAATTTGCGCAAAAGAGAAGCAAGCTCGACGCTACGCGGCAGGCTAACATACAGAAGCGCGGCGGGGCAACTTCACTGAAACAGGTCCAGCAAGGCAAACGTTCATTTGAGAAGCAAGATACAACCAAAGCAGTCGGCGCAGGCGGCTTTGGGAAATCATCGACGAAGGTATCTCCACTGAAACCATCCCAGGGGACATCGAAGTTGAAACCGTCTCAAAAACCGAAGAGATTAACTCCTTCCAAAACTACGACGCAATCGACGAAAAAGCCCGGTAGTTTTTCAAGGCAGGGTTCTTCAAGAAGATCGACTAGTTCTTCGCGCCCATCGCGTTCATCGAGACGAAGTTCCTCTCGCCGCTCAGGTAGAGGGCGATAGTAAAAATAACTCGAGGAGGCTTATCATGGCATCTCGTAACACCAGGCGATTGAAACAAGTCAAACCTCAAGCAATGTCTTATGAAGCAAAACTCCAATGCGCCGGTGAATTTTTGCTGTATCAAATGACGGAGATTCAATATCCAATCCCTGTTATGCTCGAAGGCGATGATACCTGGCTGCAGCCGGTCGTTGACTATATGTTCCAAAAGGATGTCATAGATATTGATGATAAACGCGGATGTTACATCATCACTGACAAGGGACGACGAACGCTTCAACTGATGACGGAGAAATTTCAGGACGCGATGGCTCAGTTGGACATCTACAGCTATGTCAACCTGAACATTGAGCCGCCTGCAGAGGGAGAACCAGACGAAGCATTCGGTTCTTTCGATGACCACACTGAGGATGATGAGGACCTACGTGTCGCTGTCGCACTGTACAAAGGCATTGACCCGTTCTACTTGGTTTTTCTCTCATTGTTAGCTGAAGATAGGTTGGGACAAAGTAAATGCTGGCAATACGACCTCGCCCTCGATTTCTCGGAAGATACGGAACATGAAACAGATAGTTCCTTTTTCAGAGAAATTGAAGAGATAGTCGAAACCGCTCTGGCAGTGGATGACCTTGGCTACATTGATGATGACACTGGTGAGGAGATAACAGGTGAAGCGGTCATCGAAGATGTTATCCGACGCGGAGCAATTGAAGCTCAACGCCGAGCGGAGGAAGAATACGAGGAGGAGATTGTGGAAGAAGAGATTATTGAGGAAGAGGTTGTTGAATATGTCCCCACATACGATTGGGATGTTTGGGTTGCTTACGACCCGTGGGCATACTATCCTCTTTACATCGCAGACCCATTTTACGTCGCGCCGTGTTGGGGCATCGTGATATGGTAAGTAAAGCAGGGAAGAGAAGGAAGATTTCAACTATGCAACCAATACAAACTAGGGAACATTTTTATCGTGAGAACGCTTCTGCAATATTTGGTCGGTACCTTAAAAGGGTTAAGGTCATGAATAAAGGCGAACTGCTTGAGCAAATGAATGCCGCGAAGGCTTTAACGGATGATGAATGGCGTGAGATTGTAGACCTCGACCTCGCTGTTGAGGCTGTGTCCAGACAAACGTCGCAGGAATTGATTCTTGCGATGGAAGTTTCATGGACTATTGATAGAAGGGATGTAGAAGGAGCCGTTCGTCGAGCAGCGCTCATGCGCGAGTGTGGACTTCCGGCGATTCCTGTCGTTGCCGGAAATGGATTACTGCCCGGCGCAAAAGATAGCGCTCAAGACCATCGGGTCTTGGTGGTCTTGGACGGGAGGATTTTCGACAAAGAATTTCTGGTGAAAGAGACGATGGCGGAACTCTGAGGGTGTAAAGGATGTTTTCACAAAGTGATGCGATTGCTAAAATTAAATCGTTAGTGCAAGCTGGATAGTATCGTATTCGTTTGCACGCGGTGCGACATATGATTTATGATAAGTGTGAAGGAAGGTCAACTAATGCATTCGACCTGTTCCGAGTGCGGCGGTGCGGTGTCGTGAGACTTCAATCAGTGGCATCGCCTCGGATTTTCTTCTGAATTTCCGATAAACCTCCTTGATACAATGCATTATCGGGGGCAAGTTCAATTGCTTTCTTAATGGCAATCTCAGCTTCTTTCAATTTCCCTTGCTTATACAAAAGCCACGAGAGCGTATTAAAGTACAACGCGGATTTAGGCGCCAGTTGTGTGGCTTTCTGAGCCAATTCGACGGCAGTTTGTAAATCGGTATCATATTGACCATAGAGGTAAGCAAGGCTGTGATAGGCGATAGCATCTTGCGGTTCCAGGTCGATGACTTTAAGGAAATTTTGCTTCGCTAATTCAAACTTATTTTTCGCCGCATATAACGTTCCAAGCATCATAAATGATTTAGCGGAATTTTCGTCTAATGCAACGGCTTTCTGAAAATATAAAATTGCCTCATCCACTTTTTTCATCTGCATAAGCGCGATTCCCAAATTGTGATGTGCTTCTGCAGTATCTATTCCTAATTCCAGCGCTCGTTTATAATTCTGTGTTGCGCTGTGATACTGTTTTTTTTCCAGTGCAACATGCCCCAGCCCAGCATAGGCGTCCGCGCGTTTTTCGTCGCGGAAAAGGACGCGCTGAAATTGGGTTTTGGCTTGTTTTAATTTATTCTGTTTCAAATATACTGCTGCAAGAGACAATAGCGCATCGGCCTTAGTCGCGCTGTCTGCCATAAACACGGCTTCTTCGGCGGTAGCAATGGCGTCAGTTTCTGCCTTTTGGGCGCGAAATTTTTCCATATTCTGCTGTGCTAGTTTTCGTTCCCCTAGTTTCATATAAATTCGCCCCAGTTGGTAATACGGCTCGGCAAATTCAGGATTCCACTTGAGCGCCTCTTGATGATGTTTGACCGCCTCCTTCCAGCGTTCCTGCTTCCCATAAAGTAGTCCTAAATGAAAATGCGCTTCAGCGGATTTCGGATTCGCGGAAATCGCCTCCCGCTGTTCCTCGAATGCCTCTGCGATTTTGCCCTGCTGTGCGTAGATGAGTCCGAGGTTATAATGCGCTTCTGCCAAATTTGGTTGGAGTTTAACCGCTGTATTGTAATGTTCAATCGCTAAATCGAGATTCCCGTGCCGATAGGCGATATAGCCTAATCCGATATAAACCTGTGTCAATTCGGGATTCAACGTTCGGGCGCGTTCATATTCAGCGATAGCTTCTGAATATCTTCCCAACTGCGAATAGGCATAGGCTAAACCGCTATGCGCCGCTGCAAAATCCGACGCGTAAAAAATCGCCTTCTCAAAAGCCTCAACCGCTAAATCATAATCGCCGCGTTGCAAGCAAGCATAGCCTCGTTCGTATATCCGCATACAGCTATTTGCATCACTATCCGATGTCATTCCAAAACCCGTAAAGCTATTGAAAATAAACGCGATGATGAATATCTGTTTGGCCATTGTTACTACTCCTTAACGCGTCGTATTGTATTTAACTCAAGGTGAAAATGGTACTGGTTGGTGTTGAAGATTGTACCTTTTATTATAGGGCGCAACTTAGGTTATTTATTATATCTGTTTCCGAAATGCAGTGCAAGTAAAAATAATTGCTACTGATGAATAAACCGGATTTAATAATTCCCAAATATGATGTTAAAACTGACAAATACAGTTTGGGGACGGAATGGATTACTATAACAATGGTCGATGATACAAATAGGCTGTTGGATGAAATGTCCACAAAAGACCATCTGTTGGAAACCAATTTCCCCTTCTGGGCTGAACTATGGCCGTCGGGATTGGCGCTGGCGCGTTACATTTGGAGTAATTTTGATTTTCACGGCGAACAGGTTTTGGAACTGGGCTGTGGTCTGGGGATAGTCGGAATCGTCGCTCGAAAGAAGCAAGCTAAAGTTCTGATGACTGATTACAATAATGATGCTCTCATCTTTGCCAAATATAACGCCATAAAAAATAGATGTGAGGATATTCAGTTTCTTAGAATGGATTGGCGGCATCCGAATTTAGATAATCAAAAGTTTAAATATATTCTCGCTGCTGATATAATTTATGAAGAACAAAACTGGATTCCAATTGTTAATATCTTCGATACGTATTTGGAGGCGCATGGAGAAGCAATACTAGCTGAACCAAATCGCCCAAATGCCAAAGGATTCTTTGAAATTTTGCGGCGCAAAGGGTTCAGCTTTAGCCAAATATCGAATACGGTTTCGCTGAATGGAGGCGTCTCTCGCGTCTTAATCTATCGCATTCGATATAAATCCGGATAGGTGATAATACCAATTCTCCATAAAGGTAAAGCATAAAACTCTCACAGGGCACTTGGGAAAGACCTGCCGTTTCACTTCGTTCGAGCGCAGGCTTCGAGCAAAGCGAAAGGTGGAAAGGCAAAAGGGCAAGAAGGCCGGAAAGCCAGACTATTCAAACACTGCATTCTTCGGATAGACTCTTATTACCTATTTCAGAAGAGAGGTATCGAAAAAAAACGTATGAGCCGTTTTTAGTGTACTTCTATACGATAAAAGCAGGGGAATTTGCTGCGACGCGGAAAATGCTCATCGTGAAATAGAAAAAAGTAGAGCATGCTGCCAGCTTGTCTATTCGACTTGTCCGTGGTAAAAACGAACAGGCTGCACGCTCTACGATGCTAACTGGAGAACATTCATGAACAAAATTTCCGTCATACAAAAAGAGATGAAAACAGATTTCGAGACATGCGTATACAACCATCAAATAGAAATCAACGATAACAAAGCGTTGCTCGTCAATCGGTTGCTTCTCTGTGATGAACTGGGTGGAATCACCAGCCGCACGTTTGAGATTATTCAAGGAGATATACAGGCGAAAAAAGTTTTCACGCTAGATTCCGCGGATGTAGAAGCCGCGGAATTGGTAATCCGCATCGAAGGTTCAGAGGGGAATTTATTGATAGTCGAAGTCAATGGCCATCAAATCAAACATCAGACGATAGAGGAGAATCCGTCTTTTCAAGTGGAACATACTGACGAAGACAGGGGTCAAGTCGATTCCTACTGGTCAAAGGGCTGGGAGATTGTTCCCGTCCCCGTCGAATACCTTAGAGAAGGTGAAAACGAAATGATTCTGAGCGCTGGAGATGACCAGGCTTGGCGGCTATATATCGACAACGGGTTAGGAGGTCATAGCGCGAAAAGCATTGACAGCGGTAAAACATGGGCATCAGAGCCGCTCGGGCATAACGATTTCTGTCGCGGTGAGTATGTGATTCGGCTCAATTTGAAACGACACGCGCCGTGGGGATGGATTGAATCGTCATCAATCGACCTCTTCACGTCATCCTCCCCCTTTGTTAAAGGGGGCCGGGGGGATTTCTCAGACTCGCCCATAGCGCAGCGCGCCAAAGTCAAATCGATTGAGTTGGTTGTAGGTGATGATTGTCCTGAAGGCACTGATGTAGAAGTTCTCTGGCGCAGCGGGACAACGCCATCGTATCGCCCGGATGCTTGGAGTTCTTGGCAACCTATAAAGCAACAAAAAATCAATTCGCCCGATGTTCACCGTTTCTTCCAGTGGCGGGCGACGCTGACGACAAAATCCCCCAAATGCACGCCGATACTCAAGGATGTTCGCGTCAAGGCGGAATTTGAGGTTATCAAGGAAGTCCAACCGACGATATCCGTTTCTGAATTTCATAACGAGCGGATTATTCGACCGTCCTACACATTCTCGCATCAATTAGCAGATGAACCGCGGTTGAAAATTCTGCGGGAAAGATGGCGTCTAGACCACGTCATTCAAGGCGGTCAGACGGAATTTGACAAAATTCTTCGTCTGAAGCGCTGGATTCGCCAGCAGTGGGAAAACGGTTGGGACCGCGGAATACTGCAATTCGTCCCGCCGTGGGATGCGATGGTCGTGCTGGAATTGGCGGGTCAGAAACTCTCCTTAGGGATGTGTACCCACTATTCCAGCGCTTTTGTTCAGTGCTGTTTAGCTTTAGGCATTACGGCGCGCGTTACCATCATCTCCTGTCACTGCGTCGCGGAAGTCTGGTCTAACGATTACAAAAAGTGGGTGATGATGGACTCAGGCTGCGATTCCGACGATGGACGCAAAGGGACGCGACATTTTGAGCGCAACGGTATCCCCATGAGCGCGTTGGAATTACATCAAGCTTACGCGAACAACGATTATGAAGGCGTTGTGGAAATTAATGACCCGGAGAAATTTGGCGGGACGTTGGAAAACAATATCAGTCTGTACCGCCAATTCTGCGCCACCCAACGCAACAATTATCTGACATCGCTATTGCCAGAGGAGCCGGAACACGGCGCAGTTTCGTATACTTACGATGGACATCTATGGCATCATTCAATCACAGAGCCACTGCCGCAATTTTCCCGCACATCGCGCCGCGAGGGCGATTTTCACTGGACGTTGAATCAGACGGTAATCTACCTTCAACAAGGCGAAGAACCGAATACGCTCGACGTTCTGCTGGACACTGTGACCCCCAACTTTGAAACATATCTGGCGCAATTTGATGATGGCGATTGGACGGAGCAACCCGAGGCGTTTGTCTGGCGTCTCCACAAAGGACAAAATTCCCTGCGCGCCAAAACTCGGAATGCCTTCGGACTCTTGGGAATCGAAAGCTCTGTCGTAGCCGAAGTCGCAAGACTTCGGGATTCGCCAAATTAGAGATTTGGGCTACATGATTACAAAACTTGATAACGGTGAGTTTTATGGAAGAAATCAAACCTACGGAAAAGCTGAGTTCTATCGATTGGGAGCGGATAATCGTTATCATATCGTTTTGCCAGACGCCGAAAGTATCTACCGTTCTGAAGTTGTGTCGGGATTTTGGTTGCGAGTTTCATGGCTCTGGCAAACGCCGCTGCCCCCCTCCATGCGCGTTTTGGCTGAAATTGCAGGAGTATCAAAGGAATTGATTGAGGCATTTGAACAAGCTTTGATGGGAGTAGGAGAAGGAAGGGAGAGTTAAGAGAGGGAGAATTCCTCTCTTCTCTTACAACAATGCATCCTGATAAAATCCAAAAACTTCTGGACAGATATTTCGGCATTCCACTCGTCTGTTCGTTGGGTTTGTCCAGAGCCCAAAGATTGAAAACGGACACATTCAAGCGTATCTTACTCATTCAGATTTCCGCCATCGGCGATGTTATACTCCTGACGCCCGCGCTGCGCGCTATTCGGAAACGATTTCCTCACGCTCGTTTGACAATGGTAACTTCACCAATCAACCAGCAACTCCTCAAAAATTGTCCGTATATTGACGAAATTCTGATATTTCGTATGAACGAATGCGCCAAATCGCCGCGTCGATCCGTTACTTTCGTGCGTTCACTACGAGAGAGAAGATTCGATTTGGCCATCGATTTTGAACATTGGCCGCGGCTGACCGCTCTGTTGGCGTATCTAAGCGGCGCGCCACGCCGCATCGGTTTTCAGACAGCGGTACAATATCGACATTACGTTTTTACTGATACCGTGGAGCATGTGCGTGGAAAACATGAGTTGCTTTCCTTTCTGGATATCGCCAAATTGCTGGTTTGTAGTACGGCGATTTATCGCCGTACAGAACTTGAGGTTTGGCCCTGTGTTGAGGATTTCAACTGGGTTGAGCAATTTCTGAAGGGACATGGAGTTAAAGAAGACGTCCCACTGATAGGAATCCATCCCGACGCTGGACGGACAGAACCGAGACGCCGATGGACTAAAGAAGGTTATCAGCAGGTAGCGGATGCTTTAGCAAAAAAATATGGCGCGCAAATCATCTTGACAGGCGCGCCATCGGAAGTGCAGCTTTCAGAACAAATCGCCTCAATGACGCGAGCGAAAGCTATCATCGCGGCGGGGAAAACGGATATCAATCAACTGGCGGCTCTATTTTCTCGCTGCCAGTTTGTGTTATGTGGCAACTGCGGTCCGATGCACCTCGCCGCCGCTGTCAAAACCCCCGTCGTCGCTTTGCATGGTCCTACAAACCCAGCTCAGTGGGGGCCATGGGGAGATGAACATACCATCATCTGTTCAGATATGCCGTGTAGTCCCTGTTTGAATTTGGGGTTTGAGTACGGTTGCAAAGCGCTGCCCGATGGGACATCGCGGTGTATGAGAACGATTCCCGTGGAAACCGTGCTATCAGCATGCGAATTTCAGTTGACACTTAAAAGTTAATCATATTTGATCTGAATCTCTTCAAAGCCTTCCAAATGTATGATTT
>DTYX01000025.1 GCA_012961655.1 Candidatus Poribacteria bacterium | reverse complement strand
GTTATTTGATTTGTAAAGCCCGATTCTTCAGGATTAATTTCAATAATAACAGCACCGTTTTGTTTAGCAGTTTGCGGAACATACGATGCTGGCATAACTTCTCCGGTTGACCCGATTATTAAACAAACCTCTGCTTTTTCGGCATCGGCAAACGAATTTTTGTAGGCTTGCTCCGGAATTCCTTCACCAAAAAATATAAAATCGGGTTTTAATATTTCCCCATCATTTTTACATTTTGGTGGAATATTATTGAAATCAATCTCTTCGGCTTTATACTGTTTCCCACATTTTAAACAGATTAGTTTTTTTGAATTACCATGAAATTCATGTACTGTTTTGCTTCCGGCTTCTTGATGCAGGTTATCAATGTTTTGTGTGATTATCGATTTTAGTAATCTCCCCTTCTCCATTTTTGCCAAAACTTTATGTGCCGAATTTGGTTTTGCATCGGCAAAAAAATCATAAAAAATTTCTCTGATAAAAGTCCAGCACTCTTCCGGATTTTGCAGAAAATATTGTAAATCTAAAACTTTTGGGTCGTATTTATTCCACAAACCATGCTCGCCCCGAAACGGCGGAATTCCACTTTCTACCGATATTCCTGCTCCGGTAAAAGCAATGGTGTAGTTTGATTTTTTTATTAGCCAAATAAGAAAACGAAATGCGCGAAAAGAGAATAAACTATTTTCGTGTCTTCCGCGTCCTTTCGCGTCTTTCGTGGTCGCCTTTGCATTATCTTTTATTCGTCGTGTCAAGGAAATTTTCGTAGCGGAAGTCGCAAGACTTCCGACAAGATGTAAGACTTCGAGTATTTGGTTATTTTTCCGTATGGGGAATTTCTTCTTTATTGGGAAATACGATGTCTAACCTGACTTCCTCGTCTCCCTCCGCGATGGTGAACGTACTTGTCGTTCTGCGCGGCGGGCGGCTTCTATCTCACCTGGCGTGAGGAATGTTTCTACCCTGGCGTTCACTCGGTAGTTCCCAGGCGGTAGGCCGGCAATTTCGTAATTTCCGCCGGCATCGGTAATGGCAACTCCCGAATATTCGATATCCATTTTGAGCTTCATCTTCGGTGAAAGTTTCACGACGGGAAGCAAAGGTTTTGGTATATTTTGGGGACGCCCCATTATTCTGACAACGACATTTTTAATGGGCGCGCCATCCGCTTCCGTCACTTTTCCGTATACTCGAGCCTTTCCAGTCCTGAGAAAATTGAACGTCTTCGTCTCCTTGGGTTCCAACTCAAATTGAATGCTTCTCCCAGAACTTGCAAATCCTTCTCCTGGAATCAGTTCATACATCTGATATTTTCCCGGCGTCAGATTCTCGAAGCGGTAGATATCCTCATGCGACGCTCGTGTTCGGAATTGTACCACCATCGGATACCGTTCGTGTCCCAATAGCCTTAGTGTTATCTTCAATCCAGGCGTTGCTTTGCCTGTTACAACGCCGCCCCTCTGCATCTCCACACGAATCGGCTGTGGCTTCTCATCGGTTGGGACATGCAACGGTCCGGCAATAGCAGGCGCGCGTTCTGGATGCGTGACGTAGAGGTAGAATTCATCAGCCAAAGCCCCTGGCAAAGCAAATTTGCCCTGCGCGTTGGTGCGAACGGGTTCTGCGGCTTGATGTTCAAGGGTGAAACTACCGATAGACAGTGGATGATTTTTATCGAAGGCGGTGATAAATGCGCTGGCGAGCGGTACCCCTGTTTCGGCGTCTACTACGATGCCTTCGACAGATATTCCGTCGGGACGAATATCTGCTGGCTCCAACTTTCTGGGGAAATCCGCTTTTATTTTGAAGTTCCTGATGGGCTTGCCCGTTTCTGCATCGACCACTTTGCCATAAACGCGAGTTCCTTTTTGCATGACGATGGGAGTTTTCATCGTTGTGACGGGCTGGTCAGGTTCAACTTCAGCCGGTTGCCCGTTCATATAGAGATAACCTTTCTTATCCAATCTCAGTGTAATCTTGCCTTCCGGCAGATGCTCCAGGCGAAATTCGCCGTTGGCGTCAGTTTTCGCATGACGGTCAAAATCGCGGTATTCGATTGGCTCCCAGGTCTCTAATCGAAGATTGACGCCTTCGATCAGTTTGCCTTGCTCGTCCACAACGCGCCCGACGAGCGTTTCGTCATCTGAACGATGATTTATCTCTGAGTTTGCGAACATCATGAGCCCCCTGGCGGCAAACAAAGTGTTTGCTCTACAGGATTCTACTCTTTATGACCGATTTAAATTGCTCAAGGTTACGCTCAAGTGATTTGCCTCAAATTTTATTTGAAGCCATTCGAGCAAAAAATTTTACCCAGTGAGATGTCTATCTCACTGGGTTTATTTCAATCCAGTCTTATTTCCACCAGTCGTTTCAGACCATCAACCGCATCTTTACCCAAATGGAAAAGTATGACGCGCCGTCCGGCTTTTAGCAATGCTTTGCGGTCGCCCAACGCTTGAGCCATTTTCAGCGTACCGAAAGTGATAGCTGAAGTTGTCGAATCTGGTTCGGGAATCTCCAAATCCCGCGGCGCATCAGCGGTGAACTGAATGAAGAGGCCGTTGCCGGCGTCCCCTTTGTGCAGTTGTCCGGTGGAATGCAAAAACCGCGGACCGTAGCCGACTGTCGTCGCTATTTTCAGATGGTCTCGCAGTTTAATCCGCAGTTGTTGTAGCGCAGTGCTGGTCTCTTCGGTAGGCTGGAGATACGCTTGCAGTGCTATATAATCCCCCGTTCGTTTCTGGGCGAGAAAAGCGTTCAATACCTGTTCCAAGCTATCCGCGGCGACATCGGCGTAAACAGTGATGCCATCCTCCTGCAGGATTGGATTGGGCATAGGCAAAACGCGCTCTTTTTGATAAGCTTCCATCATCTGTCTGGCAAGCGCTTTAGATGATTCTACATTTGGCTGGTCAAACGGATTAATTCCCAGAATATGTCCCGCCACAGCGGTCGCCATCTCCCAACGGAAGAACTCGCCGCCCAGGTCATAGAGGTCTTTCAAATTGAACTGCGCTACTGGCTGCTCTGACTCAATCAGGGCTTTCACAGCGTCATCGTAGGTATCATCGCCATCCAACCGCAGGTAAACAAAAAGTCTGTCGTCGCCGTAAATATCCGGCGGGCCTAATGTTTCTCCATCCACAGGTAAAATCCCCTTGCCCTCTTTCCCAGTGCTCTCGGCGATTAACTGTTCCAGCCATGTGCCAAATGAGGATATGGGCGGCGATGCGATTATCGTTAGTTTGTCTCGTCCCGCTTTTGCCAATTCGCCAATCACCGCGCCCAACCAGGCGCCGGCATTATCGCCTTCGACCGGACAGTTGCAGCCCTCGCAGTTGCACATCATGGTAGTAGCTCTATCAAGTAGAGTGGCAACATCCACGCCGATTAGCATAGCCGGTACAATCCCGAAGTAGGAAAGCGCCGAATAGCGCCCGCCGATGTTCGGGTCGTTGAGAAATTTAGCGCGGAAGTTATGACAATCGGCTAACGCCTCCAAAGGAGTGTTTGGGTCAGTGATAGCGATGAAATGCCCCCCATTTTTATCCACTCTGTTGTAGAAAAACTTGAAAAAGGAGAGCGTCTCCAATGTAGCGCCTGACTTGCTGGATACGATGAAGAGTGTGCGGGACAGGTCGAGTTGTTCAGCATAAGCCAGGACTGCGCCGGGGTCAGTGCTATCGAGCACAGCCAGGTCCAGATGACCATCCTTCACACCGAAGGTTTTGCGAAATACTTCGGGCGCGAGACTTGAACCGCCCATCCCCAGAAGAAGAACGTGGGTATAGCCCTCTTCGCGAACGGCGTCAACTAATGCCCGTATGCCTTGTATATTCTCGCTCATCACCTCGGTGATGTGCAGCCAGCCCAGGCGATTGCTGATTTCCGTAGGCTCTGGCTTCCAGACTGTGTGGTCGTGTTCCCAGATGCGGTTTATGATACGGTTGGATTTTATGTCAGCAAGCGCTTTGTCCACTTCGGTTTGATACGCGCCCAGCTTGGCTAATGAAGGTCTCCAGTCAGTTCGCAGTTGATTGCGCTTCTCTGTGATGCTGGCCATGAGCGATTCAAAAGATTTAGCGAAGGCTGCCACACCATCGTCAAGCAACTTTTCGGTGATGGCGTCCAAATCGACGCCCAATTCAGCCAGGTGGGCAAGTTGGGTGTGAGCCTCTTCCACGTTAGTCTCGATAGTAGAAGCCACTCGTCCGTGGTCGAGTAAGGCTTGCAGGGTAGCCGGCGGCAGGGTATTGACCGTGTCTGGGCCGATGAGATTATCGACATAGAGCGTATCGGGATATTCGGGGTTCTTGGCGCTGGTGCTGGCCCATAGAACGCGCTGAACGCGCGCGCCTTGTTCGGACAGATGCTTCCAACGCTCGCCGCTGAAAAGCTCACGGAAGCGAGCATAGGCAACTTTGGAGTTAGCAATTGCTATTTTGCCTTTGAGCTCGGTATTGCCAATCTCATCCAAAGCCCGGTCTACGGCGACATCCACCCGACTTACGAAGAAAGAAGCTACTGAAGTGACCCGACTTATCTCTTTGCCAGTCTCAGCTAACTTTTCCAGACCGGCAATATAAGCCTCTGCGACCGCTTCGTACTGCGCCAGTGAAAATATTAGCGTTACATTGATGTTTATTCCCTCACCGATGAGAGATTGGATGGCGGAAATACCAGCGGGCGTCGCCGGTATCTTGTACATCACGTTGGGACGTTCCAGTTTAGCGTAGAGATGATGTATTTCGTCAACCGTGTCATCCGTATCATTAGCCAACTTCGGATTGGCTTCTATACTTACGTAACCATCGACGCCATCAGTGGCGTCATATACTGTGCACAGCAGGTCAGCGGCTCGGGCGATGTCCTCAATAACGAGGTCTTCGTAGATTTCCTCTACGGATTTTCCTTCAGAGACCAATCTTTGTAAGTCTTCGTCGTAATCCGAACTGCCGGCGATGGCTTTCTCAAAAATCGTCGGATTGGAAGTAACGCCGCGCAGACCTTTACCAATCAAAGTCTGTAATTCACCCGATGTAATAAGAGAACGACGGATATAGTCCAGCCAGATTGCCTGGCCTAAATTAGCTAATTTATGCAAATTTGTCATTTTCAAACCTCGTAAATGATTGTATCGCACTGTTAAA
This sequence comes from Candidatus Poribacteria bacterium, assembly GCA_012961655.1. Taxonomy (GTDB): domain Bacteria; phylum Poribacteria; class WGA-4E; order DTYX01; family DTYX01; genus DTYX01. The sequence continues at coordinate 66 of DTYX01000025.1, read as the reverse complement.
TAAATTATGATTGGTTTGTAGTAAGGCAATTCATTGCCGTTTTTGACGCGCAATCAATTGCGCTAC
>DTYX01000024.1 GCA_012961655.1 Candidatus Poribacteria bacterium | reverse complement strand
GCGTTAAAGTTTTAGAATCAACAAATCTGAAACACTGCTCCTAACAATGATACCTTGCTTGTTCTGGCTTTCGGGTAATGAATTTGTAGCCCAACGTTCTAAACGAATCCCGAATTCTGTATTCGGCTACGATAGAATTTTGGGCTACAAAGGGGCGAAATCTCTCACAGCGAATACACCGACGCTGAGCTGGCGAATGTGGTCCTTCGTTCTCTGGTGAAATGTCTCGGTCTGGTAAAGCCTTCGCCCGTGGGACCTGCGATGGTCATGGCGAGAAAGCCTTCGCCTTCGAGTCCTTCACTGGCATAAGACGGTGCGTTGACGACGAAGACTGTGGTGCCTATGGCTTTGGCGTATTTTGTGATGTTGTCGATATTTTTGGAATGGATGATTGCCGTATGTCCATTGCCGCCTTCAGTTTTTACGGCTAGTTGCACCGCGCCATCAAAGGTTTTCACGCGCACAATCGGCAAAATCGGCATGAGGAACTCCTCCGTCACAAAGATGTGGTCGGTTGAGGTTTCTGCGAGAATCATCAGGACATCTTGTTTCGCTCTGATTCCTGCATCTGCCAGAATATCCGACGCATCTTTGCCGACATACTCCCGGTTCATTCCGCCGTCTTTTACCAACAAATCCTCAACCTTTTTCAATTCGACGTTGTTGACAAATTGTCCGCCGTTTTTCTCCAGTTCATCCATTAAGCTATTCGCGACCTCTTCTAGGACAAATACCGTTTTTTCACCGATACAGAGGATATTGTTATCGAAGCTTGACCCGGCGATGATATCACGACCTGCTTTTTTTATATCCGCGGTCTCGTCAACAATTACAGGTGGATTGCCTGGACCAGCGGCGATGGCTTTTTTGCCAGTGGACATCGCCGCTTTGACAACACTGCCTCCACCCGTTGCGACGACCATCTGAATCTTTGGATGTTCCATAATCTGCTTTGCGGTGCGCAAACTCGGTTCTGCGACACAGGTCTGCAGATCTGCCGGACCGCCTGCTTCGACAATCGCTTCATTGATTAAGGTCATCGTCTTCTGGGTACATTCTTTGGCTCCGGGGTGCGGGCTATAGACGATGGAATTGCCAGCCGCTATCATGATTATGGCGTGATTGATAACAGTCGAGGTGGGATTCGTGATAGGTGTTATGGAGTTGATGACGCCATACGGAGAGCCTTCAATAAGCAGTAATCCGTTACTTCCCGTAATAGCGTCCGGGGAAAGATCTTCGACGCCGGGTGAGAGGTTCGCCGCGCCTTCATTTTTCATCACTTTATGCTCAAGGCGTCCCATTTTCGTCTCTTCCATGGCCATTTCAGCAAGCATCCGGGCATTTTTCAGGGACACTTGTCGAATGGCATCGATAATCTCCTTCCGTTTTTCAAGGTCGAGTTCTACAAGCCGTTTTTGCGCCTCCTCCGCCGCATCAATAGTAGAATCCACATCCTCAAAAATCCCATTTCCCATACCGCTTACGGTTGGGACTACCCCCGGTGTGATGGCGCCTTCTTCACGCAGGTTTCTGACGACCTGCTCTACAATCTGCCTAATTCTATCTTGTTCTACTTCTGCCATTTATTCCTCCCTGCAATTGCCGTTTTGGTTTCTATTAAGTGAAGCCAAAACAGATATGCAATTTTGATAAGCAATTAGAAGTCCAATATGAAGAAAAAACTTTCGCCTATAGGAAAGTTTAATCGTGAGAATGGAAGGTTGGAGGAATAAATACTAAATCTCACATCCCTCCATTCCTACACGTTCTTTCTTCTTTAGAATTCTATTGATTATCCACACACTTGGTTAAGGTTACTCGCCGCGGGTAGGCAATATACTTTCAATTTCATTATGAGGACGTGGGATTACATGGACGGATAGCAGTTCTCCGACCGTCCGCGCCGCCTCGGCTCCGGCGTCAGTCGCAGCTTGTACCGCTCCGACATCGCCGCGAACCATGACAGTCACTAACCCGCCGCCGATTTGCACTTTGCCTATTAGGGTTACATTAGCAGCTTTGACCATAGCGTCAGCAGCCGTAATCGACCCAATTAAACCTCTGGTTTCAACCATTCCTAATGCTTCACCAACAGCCATGCTATTGTTTCACCTCCCTGCGTTTTGAGAGATTACTGTAGGTCGAGATTCACATCTCGACAATCCGCTTGTCGAATTTGGAAATTCGACCTACGAGTTTACTTTCCGATTCTCGTGATTTCTATAGACAGCTAAACGAATACAGAAACACGATAGACTATTCTATCATAACTTCTCCTGTACGAAAATCGATATTGACGGATTTGCCTTCCAATAACCCGGTGCCAACCAAGGCTTCATCGGAATATGTGAGAATTACATCTACCATTCTGAGTTCGCCGTTCCAATTTATATGTGCAGAATAAGAAGGTTCTAAGTTCAATGTTCCATCGGCTAATTCCGTTTCCACTACATCCCACAATTCCAAACCTAATGCGATGCCAATTTCTATTGGCAAACATAAATCAGCACTAAAGCCTGTATCCAAAAGAGCAGTAACAACTGTCTGACTACGATTACCGAATACTTCAACTTCTACATACGGACTATGGTCAATAACAACTCCTCTTACCATTTTAACACCTTATTATAGTCGAGTATAGGCTCTGGCGCCAACTCGTATAAGGAAAAATATCTTATCAGGATATCTCTTTCTTGCTTTTTGGCCTGCTTCAATTCCTGAATTGCCAATAAAATAATCTCCCGTTTCAGGGTCAATAGCGACTATTTTCCCCATATAGTTGGCTTCCATCTCATCGCGTATGGTTTCATAAATCGCTTTTGCTTTGCGTGCGAATTCTCTTTTGTTAATCGGTTTGTATTTGATTATCTCACGCACTGTCTTCACCTCCTGATTTCCAATCACAACTCTTTTAGAACATTTGCCGTCACCTGCGCGATGAGTTCGGTGAGTTCTTGTTCGTTCATTGCAATTGTCCGTGCAGGAACTTTTTCATCGTCTTGGAGAGCTGACAATACCGGACACATATCGCAAAAGGTTTTATCGTCGCCAAAACGCTTACGGAGTTCGAGCAGCTTCCGCAATTCTTCTTCTCCCAGTTGATTGACCCGTCCAATTGTTCTTGCGATCCAATCAATGTAAGCGAGGTGTTCCATTGTCTCCATTTTGTAATAGGCTGCATAAATATCCGGCCCGACTGTAAGGGCGCCGTGATTCGCCAGCAGAATGGCATCACATCCGCTAATATTCTCTGCAACAGCTTCAACTAGTTCATCTGTACCCGGCGTGCCATATTTCGCCAGAGGAATACATCCCAACGAAACGATCGATTCAGGCAAAATCATGTCATCCAAAGGTATACCCGCGACCGCGAATGCTGTACTGAAAGGCGGATGCGCATGCACAACAGCTTTGACATCAGGGCGAATCTCATAAACTTTTAAATGAAAGGATAACTCCGACGATGGCTTGAGATAACCTTCGAGTTGTTCACCAGATATGTTCACTTTAATCAATTGGTCTGGACTAAGATAGCCTTTGCTAACACCCGTTGGCGTGATAATCACTTCATCATCCGATATGCGTGTGCTGAAATTTCCGTCGTTC
>DTYX01000023.1 GCA_012961655.1 Candidatus Poribacteria bacterium | reverse complement strand
CTTACGGGCGCATTCGCTGGGCTTACGGCCGCCTTCAGGCGTGCAGAGTTTCAGTCGTAAATTAGAATGGTGTGAATCTACTGAGATTTCCACGGATGGCAGAGGCGTCAGATATCGGCTTGCATCAGCGATTTAGGGGTGTGAAAATGCTAGAGGATCTGGGAACTCGGAAGTGGGAAGTGGGAAAGCGGCCCTTAGGGAAATGTCAGATTTAGTTGTTACGAGTTTTTCGCCATCATTCCAGCAAAAACGGGCGTCGTCGGGGTTTAGCTTGCCACATTTTGGGCATGTAATAGCCATAAAGAACACCCCGTTCTTTTGAAGTTCTGATTTGCAAAGTTCGCTTAGCTTAATTTTATCATAGAATCTCCCAACACACATCAATACAAAAACCGATACATTGGCTTATCAATTGTAATACCTATCAAACTCCATACGCTCCCAACGATAAATTCACCCAAGATTAAACCCAAAAAGAGTGGGATGGCTTTTCGATGTGTGTTTAGTCCACCGAATCTGAGGATAATCCATTTGATGAAGAAGCTGAAAAATATAGAAAACCAGAATACGTTCATCGACCAACTGCTGGAGATGGCGTATCCTGCGGGGTGAAACGGCCACCAGAACATGCGCATCCGCATGACCATGAGAAAAAACGTGCTGAACAAGCCGATAAACATCGCTACTGTGGCGGGATAGTCGGGTTTGCGCGGGCTGATAAGCCAGCTCTGGAGGCGATTGAAGGGACGCCAGGAAAACCACGCGCGCGCGCCTTCGATGTACGAGATGTGATAGTATGACCAGAACGATGCCAATGTGCCGATGATGATTGCGATGACCATAGCGATGAGCAGCCTACGGTTGTTGATGTCCGTTCGCTCCGCCAGTTTGAAACCCTCCAGTTGATGCGGCATCGGATGCCCGCGATAGGCGCGGTTGAAGAAAAACAGGTAGGCGAACATGGTTAGATTGGATGCCCCCAAAATTCTGGTTCCGAATATTCTCGGCAGCATTTCATCAGGCCCGATGAAGTGCAAATCATGGACTGGCGAACCTAATTCCGCTCTCATGCGCGTGACCGCTGTGGAGACTGCGTAGTAAATTGCGAAGAACGCCAAAATTACCCACAGAGACATGCCAGCGGCTTTGCAGAACGCCACCAGAAATCCCAAACTTGCGATTAGTCCGAACAACGCCAGGCGATACGGCATCGGTTCGGCGGAATCGTCCACTTGAGGAGTATTTGTGATAATTTTTCTAACTGCTTGATACAGATGACGTCTGCTCGCCGCAATTGCGATGACGAACAATCCGATGTACGCGCCGAAGGATTGTTCGTCGATGAATGGAAATCCGGGCATACCGCGCAATCCGATGATGCTGCCCATAATTCGCTGCCACTTCCAGAAAAGATAGAAAAACCAGCATGAAAACGAAAGGTCAAGAGGGATAAAAAATCCCAATCCCACCGCGAACGGAAAAAGCGCGATGGGCGTCCAGCCGATAGCATTCCATGGTTTATTGGTAAAAAACGGACGTAAATCATACAATCGCCCGCCGATGCTGGGGACTGTGGGATAAAGAAAATGCAATCCGTTGATAATGTCTATAACGCCAGCGATAGCGAAGCCTATCCACATAACCCGACTGCGCAAAATCCCTGTGATTCCTCCGCCAGTGGTCATTTCCAACGGCAGTTGGATGATGGGGTAACTCAGTTTCTCATTTTCCGTCCACTGTTTGCGCACGAAGCTGTTTATGCACACCATCACAAATACCAGTGCGACCAGAAATCCCGACCACCATAGCGTCGGCTCAAGCCAGCCTTTTATGTGTTCCAAAGTGTAAAAAGTCGATTCGCCTCGATAGTAATCAGCGAGAAAAGTCTTGTCCTTGACCGCCATCCAATCAGGGATGTACCGATGGAATAGTTCAGCCCACTCGTTCTCCGGCGTGGCATACCAAAAAGCATGAGGAATCATCGGAATCAATACCCGCAAAACATCATGTCCTGCTAACGAGGACGCTATGGAGAGCATCACGTAAATAGTTAGCAACTCGCCCTGACTGATTCCAAACCGGGAATCCCCTTTTCTCCACTTTTCCAAAGGGGGATTTCCCTTCCGATTCCAACACAACAACTTCACCATCAGCCAATTCAAGCCGGCGAGAATAAAAACACAAAAGATGACGTTAAAGTAGAGCGACACTGTAGTTGGATAGCCCTGACCCACCGAATCCATAATCCAGTAGGCGTTGAATGGAATCAGCGCCAACCCAATCATAATCGCCCGCCACGACGCGCCAATTTGCCTCGATTTAGAAAATCTTTCCCTCATTCCCTTCCTCGGTCCTCTCGGAACTGAAAACGCCTTTTGTGGCGCGACTTTATGCCCTACTAAAACCCGCCTTCCCCCCATTCAGACAACTATCCAGTCATCAAGGGAAGAAAGCGGGTTAAAGAGTGCAGTTCCGACCCTTCCGCTGTCAACGGATTTTTAAAACGGATTAAACGGATTGTGTTCACTTCGTTCACCGATTACCGCAAAAAGCAACGGACGACTTCGTCTTACCGCAAAAAGCAACGGACGACTTCGTCTTACCGTCAGTGGTATCTACATCGTATTTCGTTTCGCTTTCTCCCAAAATTCATCCAATCCTTCAAGGTCATAGTCCTCAAAACGCTTTCCTTGACTTTTTATCTCAGACTCCATCATCTTAAAACGTCGAATGAATTTCTCATTCACTTTACGTAGCGCATTCTCAGGGTCAACGTTGAGAAACCGGGATAGATTGACGATGGAAAACAACAAATCTCCGATTTCCATCTCTATATCCGCCTGCTCAGAAGAATCCATGCTATTTTGTAACTCTTCAAACTCCTCTTGAATTTTTGGCAGAACATCCTCGCCCCGTTTCCAATCGAATCCCACCCGTGAAGCTTTACTTTGAATTTTCCGCGCTCTCACTAAACTGGGAAATTGGATGGGAATCCCATCCATCAGAGATTTTCTATCTTGAAAACTCTCCTCACTTCCTTTGATGGCCTCCCAATTGGACAACACATGCGCGACATTTTCTACCTGTACATCGCCAAATACATGGGGATGTCGTCTGATTAATTTTTCTGTGACTGTCTGAATAACATCGCCGATGTTAAACTTATTCTCATCTTGAGCGATTTGAGCATGCAACACGACTTGCATCAATAAGTCGCCTAATTCCTCCCGTAGCTTCGCTGAGTCATCCGCATCAATCGCTTCGATGACCTCATAAGTTTCCTCTAATAAACTCGACGTTAACGTCGAATGCGTCTGTTCTTTATCCCAGGGACACCCGTTTTCCCCTCGCAATGCTGCTATTACTTCCACCAGTTTGTCGAATAAATCTTGACATTTTGTCATTTTTCCACCTGTGTTTCAAATTTTGGTCAATTATTCTACCAAGTTTTCATCCTCATGTCAACTTTCATTTTGAATTAACAATAAGCAAAATTATCTTAACGATAGTTATAAAATTTTGTAATTTGTAAGAAACACCAGCAATTTTTTGACGTTAAGTTTTTGAGAATGGAAGGTGAGGTATGAGAATAAGAGGCTATATAATTGAATATGATTTATCCGAAGCAGCGCGGATTCTCCGAATTTCCACAAGAGAATTGCTCGAAGGTGTTAAGGAAGGAAGATTTCAGTATTTTTATCAAATAAAAGGGCAAAATTATAAATTCCACGATGCAAGCATAGATACAAATCGAACGCGGTTGTCTTATAACTTGTCAAGTTAAATGTTTGTTTCGTAAAGCCAGCCTCACCGCTGGCTTTTTTGCAGACATAGAAACTTTGAACGGTCACTTGATGGTAATATTCCCATGGTTGTTTGACAATTCGATTTTCACTCCGCCGCCGTTTAATTGACCTGATGCGGTCGCTTCATTGCGCGACTTTATTTGTTCCAACGGCACTGCGGAACTGATGCTTCCATGACGTATGCTAGCGTGAATATCTACTCGAGAATCCTTGGGAATGTCGATGGTGATATTCGCATGTCGCGTACTGAGAGTGTAATCATGTTTTATTCTTGAGGACTTAGTTCAGGGCGTATCGTTTTGACGTAAATTCTGTCGTCTTTGCTCGTAATTTCGACCTTCATCCCATTGGCGTATTCCCTAGCCAGTTCTTCGGTCTTTGCTCGAACAATCTTTTCCCCATCCAATTTCAATTCTTGTTCATCCCAGCCTCGCACTTCTATATTTCCGTGCGAATGTTCTATTTGTACACTAATTGCGTCATCAACTGGGAACACTTCGGAAAATTTCTCTTTGTAAAGCATCTTTCCCCTCCGATTAGACAACATGGCATATTCTTGGAAACCCGGATTTTCTCCCTTCCGTCCTTCTAACCTTCCAATCATACCAATCCCTTCCTCTTGCGCAATATCCATTCTGCGCTAAGGATTCCAACGGCAATGAGCAAAATGATTGGACTGTCCCAAAGCTCATCTTCATAAACCGTCGTGATGGTGCTGCTGACATCTTTGATTTTCGACGGCAAAGAGTCAATTTGCATAAGCGGCGTATAAACTCCGCCGGAAAGGTCTGCTAATTGTTTGAGCAGTTCTTCGTTTAGTTGTGGATTTTCAAACTCGATGAGAGGGGTTTGGACAGCGATTTCTACTGAATCCGTTCCAAGCTGTTTTCCGCTTAGACTGCCTGTAGCGGTGATTTTGTATGTGCCTTTTCCCGACGCTAAAAATTGAGCCGAATACAAACCCCGCAGGGCAGGGTCAACGTTGGAGGGAATTTGAAACGCTTTGCCTGTCGGTGGCGATACTTCAAGCAATAATTCAGCATCACTTATCGGCTGATAGGTTTCGTTGTACACACGCGCTGTGATTTGTACCTGCTCGTCTGGGGAATAAGTCGGCTTATTCGTCTTGACGTTCACCAGTTTTGTATCGGCTCTGGTAGCCATCCAACGAATTGTTTGCGACCAAAATTGGGAATAGTAGTTCGCTTCTTCTTTAAATGCCCATACTCCAAAAGCCCAATTCCAGAGGCTATCGGCGGTTATAAGAAGACTTTTGCCATTGCCGTATCGCTGAAAGACGATTACTGGCTCGGCAGTTCGGCCATTCTGATATTCTGCTAAAACGGTGGCTCCGGCGCGTAGTTGCAATCCTGAATATAATCTGTTCAGAGGCGGAAGGTCACGCCAAACGGCTTCATTGGATTCTCTGGTATCCGCAAGTCGGGTTATCGGATGGTAAAAACCTTCGGCAGTTAAAACGGGATTGAAATATTCGTCTCGAATAAAACTCCCGTTTGGGGGAACAATTACAGGGAGGAGATTTTGCAACTCACCACCGCCAAATCCCGCTCTGGAAAGCGAGTTTTTCCCGCCTAAAAAAATTACCGCTTTCCCACGCTTTCCGACGAAATTTTTTATCATGCTCAATTGCTCTGGACTAAAGCTGGAACTCCGAATATCTCCAAGTATCAACACATCGTAAAGATTCAGTTCCGCCTCTACCGTCGGAAATTTCTTTAAATTTTGAATATCTCGTCCATTCGCTTCGCTCGAGGGCAGACCTTGAGGATAATATTTTCCCGTTTTTGCCAATAACGTTTTGGTGAGTTGAGCGGCGCTTTTTTGAGAGAGCAACATAGATGTTAAATCAACATTAGGGTCGCGCGTCAGAGCACGTTTCAGAAAAGCGTATTCCCAACGCGGCCGGCTGTCGATGAAAAGAACTTTTAGTTTTGCTTTGATTGCTTTGATGAAAAAAGTACCTCGATTATTCTCGATTGTCAATTCCCCCTCAAGTCCAGGTAATAATACGACATAGCTGAGGTTACCTTCTTCCTTCGGTTTTATTTCGAAAGCGATTGTCTGCTGCGGTAATCTCTCACTAAGTGTGACAAAAATCGAATCGACAAATTTTTCCCCCTGCAAAAGACGCGCTTGAATTTTCTCGCCATCATATCCATTGCTGTTCAATGTAACGTTTACTG
>DTYX01000022.1 GCA_012961655.1 Candidatus Poribacteria bacterium | reverse complement strand
TTGGTATTGACATTTATTACCTCTTATACTAAATTAGGCTTGAAATTTCCCATCATAATGGTTGTAAGACATAAACGTAATACGTAATGCGTAAAACGTGAATATCATTTTTCTAACTTGCTAACTTATACGGGAAAAAGCAATCCTAAATCAGTATTACGCTCAACCGAATCAGTAAAACTACGGCGTATAGCAGACATTTTTTAACTCTCCGGAAACCGTCCGGGGGAAAAAGATGGAGAGTCAATCTTATTGATTACCATAGCTCTGAAATCGCTCGTCCAATTCCCACCAATTGTTCATTTTGCCAAGCAGTGACTACATAAGAACTATTATCAAACGCGGCTTTCACGGCCTCTGGTGTTCGACCGATATGCCAATCCAATGCGCAAAATAAATTCCAAAGTTGATTTTGTTCAGGAACAATGCCCGTTTTTATAGTAATTTGTTGTGCCTGAATCATATTTCTCTTTGACCATCAAAAATGTAACAATGTTTAACTTTCGGTATCATTACCGTGTTTTTCATGCTCGCTCACAGTGGACGGGGAAAGATAGATAATTTTGAACACCGCTTGCAGTAAATCTACTCTCCCACTCTGGAAAGCGGAAACCATAGGCCTCGTATTGGCAACGACAACCAGTTTTGGGGTGGATTCAGCATTCACCTAAGACACCTCTTGTTTCCGCAAGACCCTCATCATCAGTTTACAAGTATTGCCCGGTTCCTACAATTCTCACTTCCGTCTTTTTCTTCTCAGTCGTACTCATAAGCGGTCTTATATTAATTATTTTTTCGCCTTTGCGGCCATAAATCTTCGCCCAATCATCGGGGTTAGCGGTATTTGGAAGATCTTCATTCTCCTTGAATTCCTTCCGGATTGATAAAGAGAGGTCATCAAAGATAATTCCCTTTTCTCCTTTTTGGAGCATCCGTTTCAGCGCATGTTCTTTGGCTCTTGAGACGATGTTTTCTATCATCGCGCCGCTGGTAAAATCCTTGAAGTAGAGAGTTTCCCTTTCGCCGTGTTGATAAGTGACTTCCAAAAATTTGTTCTCATCTTTGGTGTCATACATCTCTTTGACGGCTCGGTCTATCATGCTTTTGACCGCTTCCTCTTTGTTACCAGCAGCTTGGATTTCAGATTCTGCGATGGGCAATTCTGTCGTCAAATATTTCGAGAAGATATCCTTCGCGCCGTTTTCGTCGGGTCGGTCTATTCTAATTTTCTTATCAAGTCTTCCCGGCCGCAAAACTGCCGGGTCTAATAAGTCTTGGCGGTTACTGGCGCCGATGACGATGACATTATTCAAACCTTCGACACCGTCAATCTCAGATAAAAACTGAGGGACTAAAGTAGATTCCATATCCGACGAAATGCCTAAGCCCCTGGTTCTGAACATGGAATCCATTTCATCGAAGAAGATGATTACAGGCATACCCTCGCTAGCTTTATCTCTTGCTTTTTGGAAGACCTCTCTTATCCGCCGTTCGGTTTCCCCCACGTATTTGTTCAGCAATTCGGGGCCTTTGACATTAATGAAGTAGCTTTTAATATCGGAGTTACCCGTCATCTCCCGGGTTTTCTCCGCCAAGCTATTGGCGACCGCTTTGGCAATCAAAGTTTTCCCACAACCTGGAGGGCCATAGAGCAAAATTCCCTTGGGTGGTGTAAGTCCAAATTCTTTAAATTCTTCAGGGTGCAGATACGGCAACTCTATTGCATCACGCATCTGCTCAATCTGTTCATCCAAACCACCGATATCCGAGTACTTAATATCTGGCACTTCTTCCAACATCAGGTCTTCCACTTCGACCTTTGGCATCTTTTGCAGAAGCATCCCTGATTGGGGATTCATCAGTACGTTATCCCCAAATTTTAGCGTTTCAGATGTGATTGAATCTGCCAGTTCAACAACCCTCTCTTCGTCGGCTCTGAGGGTTATGATAGCTCGATGGTCATCCAACATCTCTTTAATTTTTACTATTTCACCTTGAGATTCAAACTCTTCAACGGATACGACATTGAGATTCCCATTGACGACAAGTTCCTGTCCTTTTTTGAGATTCTGTATATCGATATTCGGGGCAACATTTACCCGCCATTTTTTCCCCGACATATCAATATCAATTGTTCCATCCTCATTAGACGCCAGAAAAATCCCAAAATTATTAGGAGGAGCAGAAAGTTTGTCAATATGCTCCTTCGCAGACTGAAGTTGTTCCTGCGCTTCTCGAAGCGTCTCAGTCAGTTTCCGATTCCTCCTATTTACTTTAACTAACTCCCTTGTCGCTTCATAAAACCTTATTTCCGCCTCCGAAATTTCAGATGGCGCAGCGCTGAGTTTGCGTTTTAATTCGCTGACCTGGCTTTCCAAAGACTCTGAGTAGATTTGTAACTCTCTAATCTTCTCTTCATATTGGGCAATACGTTCAGTCGGACTGGATGTCGAATCCAATCCGCGCGGCACTGGTCTTTTTGAAGCATTACGTGAATTTCTGGTTGTTGGCATAATGTCATCCTTCCTCTAATGTGCCTGAATATGAAGCAACGAATTCGTTTTGCGATATTGACGCGGGAATGGAAGAATGGAAGGAATTCATCCATCCTTCCAACCATCCATCCCAATCACCTAATAATTAAGTTGACAGTGTACTAGCGGCGATTTTTAAGGTTAAAATACGCCGCCTCTAAAGATTCAAGTCGCGCCCGATAGTTCATCCAGCTTTTTAGGTTTTTTAGATCCAAAGCCAAATCGCTATTTGGCGGAACTAATTTTTCTGCTTCCTTGATATGACGAAAAATTCGCGCCTGATAATATGTCCATCTTGTGTAGTTATGGACATCAGCGTAATAATATGCCAAATATATATGCGCTTCGGGAGATGGCCAAATCTGAAGTGATTCCTTGAAAAGGATACTGGCAAAATGTGGAATATTGTTGGCATAGTAAAGCTTGCCTAATTCCGTGATTTTCTCTGATATATTCTTTGGCGCACGAGCAGCAACGTCTGTATTTGGGTATTCTAATATTAGGCTATTCCATATATCAAGCGCTGTTTTATAGTCCTCGGGGATAAAATCCTGAAAACTCCAGCTTTTTAAAGCAGGATATTTGTTCAGTAATCTTCTTACTTCAGCAAAATACAATTCATATCGGTCGCCCCGTTTTCCAGCCGGCCAATGAGGATACCCATCAGTGTCATACCTGTCCAATTCCGACAACTGAGGATAACGGTCTGTTATATATTGTACTCTGATGAATGCCTGCTGTTCTTGCGTTTCACCGGGTGGTGGAGCATAAGTTGCTTTAGCCCAATAACATTCGCCTATCATCCACATAGCATCGTCCGCAAGTTCGCTTTGAGGATAATTTTCTACAACCTTATTGAATTCTTCAATCGCCTTATCATAATCGTTGAAGACGCTAAAATAGATATTCCCTATCTGATACTGGGCGTTATCTTGAATCTCCTTATCACCTGATTCGATAACCTCTTCATATTGTTCTATTTCCTTAAGAGTATCGAGCCGATTTTGCGCCTCTCCAGCCACTTCGTTATTGAGATAGGGATACTTATCTATCAGCTTTTGGTATGTAGCAATCGCTTTTGCTCTTTCATTCAAGTCGAGATAAGAATCACCGATACCCAATAGAGCGTAATCAATAACATCGCTCTGAGGATACTTTTCAAATAACATCTCATAAGCTGAGATAGCCTTATTGTACTCTCCTTGGATGCGGTAATTATTACCGATTTCTAATTGTGCATTATCAGCGTTATTGCTATTGGGATATCTGCCCACGAATGCCGAAAACTCATCCGTTGCTCTATCATACTCTTCGCTGTCTTGTAAGCTTGTCGCTTTGAGATAAAGCATATCCGCCGCCTCCTGTGTACTCAAAGGAGCTTTAGGTAGGCAGCCAGAGATAAATATGGCCGCCAGACATAGGCCTATTAGTAAATTTACCGTTTTCATTTTTATCGCCTCTCATCATACATAAATCCAACAAAAGAGTTCCCAACTGATTGAAACAATCAGTCGAGGAAATTAAGTGTATGTTATCACTTTTTGATTTTAAATTTTGAAAACAGAATATGGCGGACAATCCCATAATTTTTAATGATTATAGCATTGTATGAAAAGCATGTCAAGTAATTTTGTTCCTTGTTTTTATTTTTATAGAAGTTCCTAATTTAGAGAGTCTCTAGTAAATATAGGATGATAACATAATTAAATATATCATTTTTTTCTATTCACGTCAAGTTAGTTTCTAATTTTCCAGG
>DTYX01000021.1 GCA_012961655.1 Candidatus Poribacteria bacterium | reverse complement strand
GCACTAGTTCCTAGTTCCCAGCTCTGCTCTAGATGGAATACCTTTTTTCGAATTTACTTATCTGTTTTTTACGCCGCATCTGCCAACTGGAATATCGGCGTCAGATTTTCTGCTCTCCTACGCAATTCGGCGCGTTCATACTCGGACAGCAACTGGAAATTCTCGGCGACTTCCACCGCTCTTCGGAACAAATCAACATGCCCAGGCGTGACTGCCGCTGTAATCGGCTCTGACAGAGTGAAACGTATCGCCAATTCCGATTCCACAGGGTCTGTCACCGGTTCATACCAACATTTGGGATGAGTTCGCTCTTGTCCTTCCGCCCATTGTGTGCGCGCCATCGTCTTCAACGCCAAGATGCCCATGTTCTGACTTTTTGCCTTGGCAACAACCTGTGGGCCAAAGTTCGCATTGAAATAGTTCACCCAGTTTAACGGAAAAAGGACGGTATCGAAATCAAACCTGTCCATCAAGGCTAACGCCGTCTCAACTGAATGTGCCGAAAAACCGATATATCGCGTTAAACCCTGTTCTCGCGCCTTGATGAAAGCCTCTATAGCGCCGCCAGGCGCGAACACTTGCTCGATATCTTCCTTTGTCGTCATCCCGTGAAGCTGGTAAAGGTCGAAATGGTCTGTTCGCAGCCGGCGCAGTGATTCATGCAATTCTGCCGCAGCGCCTTCTTTCTGACGCTCCGTCGTTTTGCATGCCAGAAATACATCCCGCCGAAATTCTTCCAGCGCAGGTCCCAAATGTTCCTCAGCATCGCCATAAGTGGGCGCCACGTCAAAATAGTTAATGCCTCGGTCAATTGCTTCACGTACAATGGCATCGGCTTCCGATTGTTCCACTCCAGAGACCAAAATACCACCGAAGCCGATGATAGAAAGATATTGTCCTGTTTTGCCTAATAATCGTTTTGGTATCATTGTTCTCCTCCAATTTTGACTGTTCATAGTAAGGCGATTTATCGCCGTCATTCTTGCCCCTGAACCACCGCGAAATGAAATTGCGCTACTACGAACGATTTGAGATAAACTCCATCGCGTCCAATATCGCTTTTAGTCCCATTTTGAAAGCGTGTTCTGTCGCTTCATCGGTTATCGGTTTCATATTCGTCAATCCGATGACCAGACCGCCATAGATTAATTCTCTTGTTTTTTCCGCGCTGTCAAGGAGGATAGTTTCTCCCCCCAAGTTTCCAACGCCTCTTCAATTTCCCAATAATCTCCTCCGTCGTCAAAATCTGAACTCCCTTTGATTTCCACTTTTCAATCAATTCTTTCCCTCTATCCGGGTTAATCGGTTTAGTCGCATCTTTGACAAGGGAGATTTTATATCGCCCGCATTTTAGAAATCCTTCGATAGCATAAGCGTTGCAAACATCCAAGGCTACTCCGTATACGACAATATGTTCCGGTTTGACGATGTCCAACACAGCATCCACATTCGGATTGGAAAAGACATCGAATCTCTGTTTCGTGAAGATGATTTCACCATCATGTTCTTTGACAAGTTGTGCAAGTTCGCTTTCATCATACTCCCGGCTCTCTATCCAGAGAGGATTGCGCGGCTTCGTCGCATCAATCTTTTCCTGTCCCGGTGTGCCTTTCATGCAGTGAGGCGGGAAGGTATCCAAAAAATCCGCTTCATCCGAGATTTCTGCATTCTCCTCTGTATGCTCATCAACCGACCCAAAAATGGGAATCGAGTGTGTTCTGGCGTATTGGGTCAACTTCTCAAGATTTGGTATGATTGATTCAGCATCTTGAACATATAAATCGCCTGCTTCCATCATAAAATCGTATTGGGTATCCACGTCCCAAAAAATTACTTTTGACATTGTTATTATCACTCCTGATTTTAAAAAGATGATACCGCTGACCCAGAAACAAGCTGGCAACATGCTCTACTTTTCCCATAAGCGCAAAACGCGTATAAGTTTCTGGTATTTGCGAGTGCTGTTTTCTTTTGGTAAGGTTATAGCTTCGAATCAGTTTGCGTGTCCATAACGACCAACACAGGAAGCCCTTCATCGCTGAGTTCTCTCTGAACCATTCGTTTAAAATCATACGTTTGGTCATTGAGTTCGGGAGTGTAGACAATGATGTCTATCTCGCCTGGGTACTTCTCAACTTCCACATCAAACGGAGGTTCACCAAAAGTTTCTTGATAGCGTTCCGCTACATACGCCTCTATCTCATCCAGGTCGACTCTGAAAAACCTCGGATAGATAGGCACTTTTACGAATCGGCTAGACATGAGTACACCCCCTATCGAAAGGCGAAAGGATAAAATTCCTTCCATCCTTCCAATCAGATAGTCTGAAAAAGGATTTGGCGGATTAAAAAGGAAAAATAGTTCCGAGAAATCCCATCTCCCCCTTTCGGAAATGCTTTGTAAATTCTGAACTATTATACTGAATTTTCATCCTCATGTCAAAGAAAATCTTGAGCGCAGAGCAAGCTCTGCTACTCCTCTTAATTTTGTATAATCTTCGTCTAACAAAGTTTAGGAACAAAAACTATTGCATTTGAGGATAACTAAGTGGTAAAATAATAAGGTGCTGTGCATTGGACGACGGATTTTGTAATGATTCTAAGGATATTATAAAAATTGACGATAACACAAAAAATAGCATCTATCATAATAACTGCACTAATTCTCATATTCATCTCATCTACCTCTACTTTACCGCAGTCTGAGAAATGGCAAATCCTCGAAACCGAACATTTCATCATACATTATACTAACGAACACAAACAGGCAGTTTCACTTCAACGAGTGAGCGAAAATTTTTATAAACGCGCTACCGATATGCTGGGTACTATCGCAGGGAAGATTGATATTTGGCTCATTTCCGGTAGAGATTTTCGTGCTACTGCTCCCATCCAGGATTGGGCGGTGGGGTATGCTTATCCATTGAAACGAAGAATTGTCATCAAGAATCCCAGTTTCCTTGAAAATAGTAAACTAGAATTGGCGCGGGTTGTAAAACATGAAATTGTCCATGTTATTTTTGGCGCTCGCATAGGCAAATATATGAAAAATGTGCCGCTGTGGTTCAACGAAGGAATAGCTATGTATGGTTCAGAAGAGTGGTCTTATGGCCACTATTGGTTGATGCTTACCTATGTGTTTTCGAAATCTATCATCCCACTAAATAAACTATCCAATCAATTTCCAAAGGAGAAGCGGCTGGCTCAACTGGCGTATGCCGAAAGTTTTAGCGCCGTTTCTATGATAGCGCGAGACTACGGAGATGAAAAATTGCGTGAAATTACCGACCTTTTGGCAATAGGGGAAGATATGGATAGCGCGCTCCTGTTCGCCACTGGGATGAACTTAGCGCAGTTTCAACAAAGATGGATGCAGTACCTGACGAAACATTACAAATGGTTCTCAATTTTGTCGAGCTCCATGATTCTTTGGGGGGCGGTTTCTCTTATCGTCGTATGGGCATATTTAAGACAGCGACGATTGAGACGCATGAAGATAGCAGAATGGGAAGAGGAAGAGAGTCAACAGGATGAGTTTTTTACAGAGTGATAAGTCACTCGTCACTCATTAACTCATCACTTTCCGTAGGTATTGGGTGTATGCAAAATTCGGGGGAGAGAACAAATCGCTTGTCGGGTAACTTAAGTCTGAAATTAATCTTGACAACTTAACATTTGTATAGTATAATTATGTCCCGTCCTTCAAAGAAGTGATTTCAATTGGCGGAACTGGCAGAGGCGCCGATACAGCTATTGTCGCGCGTTCGACCTTTTCTACAACCGTTTTCAGTATGGAATTTCGAAGAGGTAGAGAAGTAAAACGTATGGTGTGAGTTACCTTTCAGGTGGATGGGATGATGCGTGAAACGTGTTGCGTGTTCTGTCTTACACAATACGCAATACACATCACATCTCACATATCACAAAAATCAGTGATATCACCATATATGGGAACAAATCATGCCAGAGGAAAAAATCATCGTCAAAGGCGCAAGAGAACATAATTTAAAAAACATCGACTTGGAATTGCCCAAGAACAGCCTCATCATTTTTACCGGCGTGAGCGGTTCGGGGAAATCGTCGTTGGCATTTGATACGTTGTATGCTGAGGGGCGGCGGCGGTATGTTGAATCTCTATCGGCGTACGCCCGGCAGTTTTTGGGAACTCAAACGAAGCCCGATGTGGATTTTATCGACGGGCTTTCGCCGGCGATTTCCATCGACCAGAAATCGGCGGGGAGTAATCCGCGTTCGACGGTGGCGACTATCACGGAGATTTACGATTATCTGCGCGTGCTCTTCGCCAGCATCGGTATACCTCATTGTCCCAAGTGCGGTCGCCAAATCGGGGCGCAAACCGCTGATGAAATTGTCGAGCAAATTCTCGCGCTTCCACAGCGTTCGCGAATTCAGATTCTCGCCCCGATTGTCAAAGGGCGGAGAGGTGAATACAAGGAGGAGTTAAAAGAGGCGTTGAAGGCGGGTTTTGTGCGGGCGCGGGTGGATGGACAGATGTTCGATTTAATGGAGGAAATTCGCTTAGACCGCAATCTGCGCCACGATATCGAAATCGTCGTGGATAGAATTATCATCAAAGAGGGTGTCAGGGATAGAGTCGCAGAGGCTGTGGAGATAGCGTTGGAAGTAGGCGAAGGTAATCTCATTGTGAATGTAGTAGGTCAAGTGGAACATCCCTTCACTTCGTTCGAGGACAGGCCTGATGGAATCGGGGGCGATATCCTCTACAATCAAAATTACGCCTGCGCGGAGTGCAACATCAGCATGGAAGCGCCGACGCCGCAGATGTTTTCGTTCAACAGTCCGCACGGCATGTGTCCGACTTGCAGAGGCTTGGGCGCTTTGACAAAGATGTCGCCGGATTTAGTTGTGCCCGATAAGACCAAATCCATCCGCGATGGCGCTATCGTCTTCTGGGGAAAATTGGACGCGCTTCATACAGAACATCTCGCCGAAGGACTCGCCAAACACTACAAGTTCAGTTTAGATACGCCCTGGAATCAACTGACCGAAGGACAACGCCAGGCGGTGCTGTACGGCTCTGGCGGTGCGAGAATCAGATTTGTCTATCGAACGCGCGCTGGCAGAAGGTGGTATTACGAAAGAAGATACGAAGGCGTCATCACCGAAGAGGAACGTAAATATTTTCAATCCCAATCCGAAGCGCAAAAACGGTTCCTGTCGCGATTTATGACTTCAGTGGTCTGTCCCGACTGCCACGGCGACCGCCTCAGACCAGAGGCGAAAACCGTTACCATCAGTGATAAGTCAATTCTTGACATCGTCAAAATGTCAGTCGATGAATGTCAGGCGTTTTTCGATAACTTGAAACTCAACGAGCGCCAGCAGTTTATCGCCGAAGAGGTGTTAAAAGAAATCAAAGGCAGGCTGTGGTTTTTGATGAATGTCGGACTGCATTATCTTACCTTAGACCGCACCGCTCCAACACTTTCCGGCGGGGAATCGCAACGTATCCGCCTCGCCAGTCAGATTGGCTCAGGATTGATGGGCGTTTTGTATATTTTGGACGAACCCAGTGTCGGCTTACATCAGCGGGATAATAAACGCCTGCTAGATACTTTGAAACATCTTCGCGACCGGGGCAATACGGTCATCGTTGCGGAACACGATGAGGAAACGATAAGGTCGGGCGATTACATCGTCGATTTCGGACCGGGCGCGGGTATCAAAGGCGGCGAGATTGTGGCAACGGGAATGCCCAGCCAAATTAGCGAAAATGAAAACTCTCTGACGGGACAATATCTCAGCGGCAAACAGCAGATTCCGATACCTGAAAAACGCCGTCCTATGAATGACAAATGGATAGAAATCATCGGCGCCAGGCATAACAACTTAAAAAATATCGACGTCGGGATTCCCGTTGGATTGTTCACTTGTGTGACTGGCGTTTCCGGTTCCGGTAAAAGTTCCCTCATCAACGATATTCTTTTTCAAGCTCTCGATAGAGAATTGATGCGCGCGCACACAAATCCCAAAGAGCATGATGCCATCAGAGGCATCGAACATCTCGACAAAGTCATCAACATCGACCAATCGCCCATCGGCAGAACGCCGCGCTCTAATCCGGCTACTTACGCCAAAGTGTTCGACCAGATACGCAGTTTTTACGCCCAACTGCCCGAATCCCAGGTGCGCGGATACAAACCGGGTAGATTTAGCTTCAATGTCAAAGGCGGACGATGTGAAGCGTGCAAAGGCAGTGGATTGAAGCGAATTGAGATGCACTTCCTCGCCGATGTGTGGGTCAAATGCGAAGTCTGCGGCGGCAAGCGTTACAATAACGAGACTTTAGAAGTCAAATATAAAGGCAAGCATATCACGGATGTTTTGGAAATGGACGTGCAGGAAGCGCTGAAACACTTTGAGAATCTGCCGAAAATCACGCGGATTTTGCAAACACTGCATGATGTCGGTTTGGACTATATCAAACTTGGACAACCCGCGCCTACTCTGTCAGGCGGTGAAGCTCAACGAGTCAAACTGGCGAAGGAACTCCGACGAGTTAGCACCGGGAAAACTCTATACATCCTTGACGAACCTACGACGGGATTGCATTTCGCCGATGTTAAGCATCTGCTGAATGTCCTGCATCATTTAACAGACGCGGGCAATACCGTCGTCGTCATCGAACACAACCCCGAAGTTATCAAAACCGCGGACTATATCATCGACCTCGGCCCCGAAGGCGGAGAAGAGGGAGGATGCGTCGTCGCTACTGGTACTCCCGAGCAGGTCGCGCAAATTGGAGAATCCTATACGGGACGGGTGTTACAGGAGATATTTGAGAGACGTATAATAGCGCCAAAAACGGTGGGAAATCTGACAGATGGAAAGGAAGGAAGGGAAGGATGGAAGGATGTAGAAGATGTTCGCTTCGCTCAGCGATTACTTCGTGAATCGCCCGCTGGCTCGTTGGATGGAAGGATGGAAGGATGGAAGAAAAGAACTGCCCTTAACTCCGAATTCCGATTCATCCGAATCCGCGGCGCCAAAGAACACAATTTGAAAAATATCGACGTTGACATTCCGCATCGGCAAATGACTGTGTTCACCGGCATCAGTGGCTCTGGAAAATCCTCACTCGCGCTTGATACCATCTACGCCGAGGGACAACGCCGCTACGTCGAATCGCTCTCAGCTTACGCCCGACAATTCCTCGGACAAATTCAGAAGCCAAAGGTCGAACATATCGACGGACTTTCACCCGCCATCGCAATTGAACAGAAAACCCCCAGTCAAAATCCACGTTCGACGGTTGGCACAGTGACGGAGATTTATGACTACATGCGAGTTTTGTATGCGCGCGTCGGCACCCCGCATTGTCCCAAGTGCGGGCGCGAAATCGGCGCGCAGACGCTACAACAAATCGTTGACCGGATTATACAGAAGGCAAGATGGCAAGGGGGCAAGAGGGCAATTCCGAATTCCGATGGCAAGGGGGCAAGAGGGCAAAAGGGTTTTGAAGAAGGTGCGCGGATATATGTGCTTTCGCCGCTTGGAATTGAACGAGGGGAAGATTACGACGTTGCGCTCGACCGGATTCAAAAAGATGGATACGTTAGAGTAAGAATCGACGGCGAAATTTATGACCTCTCAGAACGCAAAGGACAAAGTGAGAGTGTCGAAAGCCCTTCTCGAAGTAGGATACCCAGCTTTAGCAGGGCAAAATCAGTTCCGACTGAAGTCGGACGTTCGTTGACTAATAATGCGAATTCAGAAGCGCGACGTCGATTTCCAAAACTCGACCGACGCATAAAACACGATATCGAAGTAGTCGTCGATAGATTAGTTGTGCGTCCAGACGAGCAGAGCCGCTTGTCCGAATCCGTCGAAACCGCGCTACGTCAAAGCGGCGGTATAGTTACTATCGTTCAATATTCAGAATCGGGGCGTAAAAAGCCAATCGCTCAAACTTTCAGCGAACACTTCGCCTGCGTCCACTGCGGATTGAGCTTCAAAGAATTGACGCCGCAGGATTTCTCTTTTAACAGCCCGTTGGGAATGTGTCAGAGCTGCGAGGGATTGGGCGTTACCAGAAGAGGTACAGTCTGCCGACGTTGCAAAGGTAGCAGAATTAAACCGGAGGCGAGAGCGGTAACCTTAGGCGGCAAATCCATTGTCGAAGTCACCGCGATGACAATTCAGGAGGCAGCGGAATTTTTCGACAAATTGAGTGGGGCAGATATCCCTATCTGCCATTCGCCACATCTCACCGAAACACAGATGGAGATTGCTAAAGAAGTCTTAAATGAAATTCGCAACCGGCTTCGATTTCTGATTGATGTCGGCTTGGACTATCTCACCCTCGACCGCCCTGCACCCACCCTGGCTGGCGGCGAAGCACAGCGAATTCGGCTCGCCAGCCAGTTGGGAAGTGGATTGACCGGCGTTTTGTATGTCTTGGATGAACCGACTATCGGCTTGCATCCAAGAGATAATGAAAGACTGCTTAACGCGCTCAAAAATTTGCGCGATTTGGGCAACAGCGTGATAGTCGTGGAACACGACCGGAACACGATTTTGAGCTCTGACCGCGTGGTGGATTTTGGCCCAGGCGCGGGAACGTATGGCGGCGAAATTGTCGCGGAAGGTTCTCCCAGTGAAATTCATCGTCAAGAGCAATCTCTCACGGGCAAATACTTAGCCGGCAAACTTTCAATCGAAACGCCTGAGAATCGGCGTCCTGGCAAAGGGCAATCTCTTCAGATTATCGGCGCAAAACACAACAATCTGAAAAATATAGACGTGAAAATACCTTTGGGCACGCTGACTTGTGTGACCGGAGTTTCGGGTTCCGGGAAAAGTTCGCTTATCGAAGAGACGCTTTACAAAGCCGTAGTAGCTGAAATGCATAGAACAATCCGGCGAAGAGAGGTTATAAAATTCGACCAAATCGGTGAACATGAACTAATTCTGGGAACAGAGCATATTGACAAAGTTATCAACATCGACCAGAAACCCATCGGCGAAACGCCGCGTTCAAACCCTGCGACCTACACGGATGTATTCACCGATATCAGATATCTCTTTGCAGAACTGCCGGAGGCGAAGATGAAAGGCTTTAGTTCGCGTCGGTTTAGTTTCAATCTGAAAGTCGGACAGTGTGAATCCTGCAAAGGCAACGGCTATAATCTCATCGAAATGCACTTTCTCCCGGATGTGTGGGTCAAATGCGATTCATGCGGCGGCACGGGTTATAACAAACAGACGTTGGAAATCCGATACCGCGGCAAGAACATCGCCGAAGTCCTTGAAATGACCGTGCAGGAAGCACTGGAGCATTTTCACAATATCCCGAAGATTCAACGCAAATTGCAAACTCTCTGTGACGTCGGCTTAGATTACATTCAACTCGGTCAATCCGCGACGACACTCTCAGGCGGCGAAGCTCAACGCGTCAAACTCGCCAAAGAACTCGCCCGCCGAAGCACCGGCAAAACGCTCTACATTATGGACGAACCCACGACTGGTCTGCATTTTGTGGATATCAAACGGTTGCTGAAAGTTCTGGCTCGCTTAGTGGACAAAGGCAATACTGTCGTCATCATCGAACACAATCTGGATGTCATCAAATGTGCTGATTACATTATCGACCTCGGCCCAGAAGGTGGAGATGCAGGCGGCTACATCGTCGCTTGTGGCACACCAGAGGAGATTGTCCAGGTCGCAGCTTCGCATACAGGACGGTTTTTGAAACAGTTTTTGGCTCAAAGGGGTAATAGCCGATAAGCGATATCCGCGACGACTATGAAACCTTCTTGACAAAAAAGACTTGTTTTTCGGCTTATAATATGTTACTTTTTACCAAACGATGAGTAGTCCACGAATTTATGCCTTCCATCAATTGCTATCATCGGTCTCGGATTTGGGTGTGAGAGGTAACCATAAATACGATCAAAAGCCTCCTCATCTATTTCGATTTTCAACGTTTTTTGGGCCCGT
>DTYX01000020.1 GCA_012961655.1 Candidatus Poribacteria bacterium | reverse complement strand
TTCTCCTGCTTCCGTGTCAGACAAAGATTCTACGGATGGAACTAAAGGTACAAATGCTCGTTTTTGATATACTGATTATATTAAGCCTAAAATAGTATTAAGAGAGTTTTTGAAAGGGCAAAATGGCAATTAGCCCCTTTGCCATCTTGCCTCTTAACCCATTATGGTGGTAGAATGTTTTCGACAGGAACAAAGCTTCTAGATAAATACGAAATTCAAGAATATATAGGCGGCGGTAGATTTGGTGAAGTCTACCGCGCCAAAGATTTGCTGTGTGATAGAATCGTAGCGATTAAAGCGCTCCGTAAAGGTGTCTATGAAGCGGATGCTATAAAATATGTCATCTCCGAATTCCGCGCCATGGGAATGCTTTGGGGACATCCAAAAATCGTATCCATTCATTCTATTGAACCAGGGGACTTAACATGGGATGATGAAAAAAACGGATTCACTGAGATTAGAACAGATGAGACAGGTTATTTGGCATATATCGTGATGGAATTTGTCGATGGACAAAACTTGGACAAACTATTGGAAAATGGCAAGCCTCCAATTGAAGATGCTTTGAATATCTGTCTGGATATTTGTAACGGTCTAGCTTATGCGCACCAAAACAGAATTATCCATCGCGATGTCAAGCCAAAGAATGTTTTGATTGCAAAGGATGGAACTGCCAAGGTCGGAGATTTCAGCATCGCCAGACTGCTAGAAGACAGCAGTTATGTTGGCAGCTTCGTGGGCACTTCGAAATATATGGCTCCTGAACAGCACGACGGACGTTATAATCACCAAGTTGATATCTATGCGACAGGATTACTACTTTTTGAATCCGTCATTGGACATTTTCCTTTCAATGGGCAAACCAGACAAGAGCTCGAAATGCAGAAGAAGAGAGGTGACTTTGTTGTACCAGCAGATATACCGGAAGAGTTAGAAATCGTTGTTCGCAAATCGCTACAACCAATTGCAGCAGAACGATACCAAACTGCAGAGGAAATGCATGAGGCTTTGCATAGAGCAAAAGTAATTTTGTATGAAAAAACTTTCTACCACGCCCCAATATCACATCAAAGGCAACTAAAGAAAAGATGGCGATTTTCCAGAGAGGATGAATTAATATCTTCTTTAAGAGTGATTACTGAGGACGCCAAAGCAAAAGAGGAAAAACTCAGAGCTGAACTGGATATTCAAATAAACGCCGGTCGAAAAATGGAGGAGGAGTTTAGACATCATAGGGAGGCCAAGGAGCACCTTGAGGAAGTAGTTCATGATTACATTCATGAAACTCAAAGGCAAAATAGTAAAATCCAAGAATTGGAGGGGAAAAATGATGACCTTATCAACTCACTAAGTGAGCAAGAGGAGGAGAAGACTAAATTAGCCCGGACACTTCAAGCGGCGCGAAAAGAGATAAGCAGATTGAATCACAAACTTAAACAATATTCACCACGCACTCTTTGGAAATATCGCGTAGCTATCGCTATCTTCGCCTTAATATCAATTGTTTTAACGATAATAATAGGTGGAATTTTATCGGATTTGGATACATATAGAATAGCAAACCAAGCTTATGAGACTCAGATTTTAGAGAAAGAAAAGCAGTTGCCGGAGACTAAGATGGGAAAAGATAGGGCGATGATGATTTTGATTCCAGCGGGACATTTCATTATGGGGGATAATATCAGTAGCTTTGCCGGCGGATTTTTCCCAAAATTCTCGCGTCTCTTTAAAAAAATCGACGCAGAATTGATGCATACAGTATATCTAGATAATTTTTATATTGATGAATATGAGGTGACTAATTCACAATATGTTAAGTTTTTAAACTCTGTGAAGAGAAATAAAAGCAGGGAAGGATATAAATATGTGAACTTAGACAATAAGTTCTGTCCTATCGAATATTCACGCGGCAGATATCGCGTCAAATCCGGCTATGATGAATACCCGGTAATTGAAGTCAGTTGGTACGGCGCGCGGGATTATGCTAAATGGGCTGACAAAAGATTGCCCACTGAAACAGAGTGGGAAAAAGCTGCAAGGGGCGGTTTAGTCGGCAAAAGATATCCGTGGGGCGATAAAATAGACCCGCTTAAAGCACATTACGGTGTCGCAAGCGATGACAGCAGTAGTATAAAGGATATACTCAAGCCTATCGGCAGTTTTTCGCCCAACGGATATGGATTGTACGATGTCATAGGTAATGTCTGGGAATGGGTTAATCATGATAAACAAGTTGCAAAACAAAATCTTGATGGATTAGATACGGGCTCAAAACGTGTGCTGCGCGGAGGCGGCTGGGACAGCGCTCAAAACGACCTATCCCTATCAACACGGGAATATCGCGAACCTGAATCTATGTGTAATAACATTGGCTTTCGTTGCGCTCAGAGTATAGGTAATACAACAGAGGATGACTGAAGAGCGTCCGCACAAGCAAGGGGGGAAAATAGAAGTGATGCGTGATTTCACGCTTCACGTTTTAGTGAAAAGGAGGTATATCATGCCAAAATATGGAATTAGCTTGCTTTTATGGACTGACAAGTTCGACAAAGAATCGGTAAAGTTTATTCACAAGGCGGCAGAAATGGGGTTCGACGGAATAGAAATTCCCTTTTTTGACCCAGAGACAGTGGATATTCAGGCGACCAAAGAAGCATTGAAAGAACATAATATGGACTGTATCGGCTGCGCTATTACTTCACCAGGACGCGATCTAATCAGCTCCGACCCCACGGAATGCCAAACTGCTAAGGACTATCTTCGGGAGTGCATTGAGATTACCGCCAAATTGGGTGGCGATACGCTTATTGGACCGGTGTATAGTGTTGTCGGAAAATTAGTTGGGCGCTCCCGCACCGATGAAGAATGGGATTTGTGTGTGAAGGGTCTAAAAGAAGTCGCCGAATTCGCTGAACAACATGGAGTAACCTTGGCGATAGAACCAATCAATCGTTTTGAGACTTATTTCGTCAATACCGCGGCGGATGTGGTAAATTTAGCCAGAGATGTCGATAGCCCTTACGTCAAAGTTATGCTGGATACCTTTCACATGAACATCGAAGAGAAAAGCTATCGTGGCGCGTTGGAATGCGCGGGCGACCTGTTATACCATGTTCATTGCTGTGAAAATGACCGCGGCACGCCGGGCACGGGATTAGTTCGATGGGATGAGGTTTTTGAAACGCTGGCGAAAATGAACTACAATCGTTGGTTCGTCATTGAATCATTTGTGCCAAATATCGAAGCTATCGCCGCCGCAGCCGCTATCTGGCGCGACATCGCTCCAAACGCGGAAGCGCTGGCAACGGAGGGGCTGGCATTCCTGAAGAGAATGGGAGAAAAGTATTTGTGACATTCTACTAAGGGGGCAACGCAGATTTGTGTAAGTACTTTACGCATTACGAATTACGCATATGAGACTTATTAAGGTTACTTTCACTCCCTCTCGAATCCACATAGAGCCTTAATTTTCTACTTCTCATGGCGATGTTTCTCGCCTGTCACACTAATCGCCAAACGGATGGCAGGTTTATCTCCAACTACATGAATATGGTGGAAGTGATTTTTGGGCGCAAAGACGAAATCCCCAGCTTTAGCTCGCACTGGTTCAGACTGTCCTTCCATTTCCCAGTGAATTTCGCCTTCCAGGACCACCCACCACTCGTCATAGATGTGATAGTGCTTGTCATTGGGATGTCCAGGGGCTTGACAGATGACTGTGCCTGTCATCTGGTCTGTGATGACAACTCGATGTCCCCACGGTGGAGGACCGTACTGTTTCTTGATTTCCTCAAGGCTGATAGAGTGATTTCCAACTGCAAGAGGGGATATTTTCGGCATAAAAAACTCCTTAATCTCAGTTTTGATTTTTGTTAGGATACCACAAACGCAATTTAATTTCAAGAAGTTTTTGCATGCAAGTCTAAGCATTGTAGGTTGATTTTCCAAAATCGACTGTTGGTGCGGGGGTTAAACCCCTGCACATCTCGAAGTCGAAATCTGTTCGCTTCGCTCAGCGGTTACTTCGTGAACCGCAATTTCGACCTACAAATATAGCGCATTGTTATCTACTAAGGGATAAAACCGTGGGACTTTTCAAAGAACATTTCACGGGCGGAATTATGAGCTACAGCGTCTTCTATTTCCTCGCGCTGGGTACATCCTTAGCGCTAAAGTTTGGATTGCAGTGGGATGTCAGCAGAGTGCCTGTAATTTCTTTAAACATCTGGATAGCAGGACTATGCTTTTTCATTGCTGTGTTGTCAGGGCTGTGGCCAGATGTGGATATTAAAAGCACAACTCAGAAGATATTCTACCGAATTTTCCTGATACTCGATGTATTTTTAATCTACAAAGGTATTACTGGCGGAAGAAGATATCTTCTCATTTCCGCTCTGTTAGGGATTTTTGCAATGCTGCCCCTGGTCGGTAAACACCGCGGTTGGACACATTCTCGCATAACGATGTTCCTTTTACCCGGTCTATTTTTGCTTCCAGCGATGTATAATATAAGTTTACGTAATCTCAATTTTACCTCTTTTGATTATGCCCATCTAGATTATACTAATCTTAGCGGATTGCCACTATATATTGCAAGTTTCATCGGCTATGCCACACATCTATACCTTGATGGACTTCTATTTGGGAAACGGTTTAAAAAAGCGCACGCGAAAAATAAAAAGTAAACAGAAATTCCCCATGAGAAGAAATTAAGATGTAACCCAAGCGGATTGCTAACAAGATGTAGCGCAAGTTTCAAACTTGCGTTACAAAAG
>DTYX01000019.1 GCA_012961655.1 Candidatus Poribacteria bacterium | reverse complement strand
GATTGGACATCGTTATGGTCATGCCGTTTGCTTACGATTCTGAGAAGGTAAGGTGGGCGCATACAACGTATTGGCCCAAAGCGCAGAGAGAGAGATTGGATTATCTCGTCCAAAACGCAAGATATGTTCATGTCGTCAACGATACCACTAAAGTAACCGCAAAAGGATATCATGCGCGGAACACTGCTCTGGTTGACCATGGTGATGTTGTGCTGTCAAGGTGGGATGGACGCGGACACGGCGGGACGTACAATTGTGTCAAGCAAGCAAATTCAAAAGGCGTCCCTGTTTTTGATGCTGGAACGCTAAAGAAAATAGGAATCCACCATTCACGCAAACAACCATCTCAAGATTGGCATAGACTTCCTGACCCATAAAATAGTTCAGCGATAGATTGCTATTGCAAAAAATACGCTAACCTTTCCCAGCATATCATTAGAATGAACAACGTTGCGGCTTTGAGTACATGACCTCAAGGAGAATTTTGACCTTTATGTTACGCCAACTGAGCGGATGGTTCGAGCTTTCCGGGAGGGAAAAACAAAGAAAGAGAGGTAGAAATCAGTGTGAGTATAAAAAAAGCTCTACTGTTTTCGCCTTAGCTTAAAAAAATCAAGTTGTTTCCTGCGGAGGAAAAGTTTTCTTAAGCAAGTGACTCCACCAGCTCGCTTTGCTCTGTTTAGTCTGCCGATTAATGTCCTTCCTTGCCGTTTCATTTTCGGTTTCCGCCTCTGTCTCTTTCGGCGATTCCAGTCGCCCGACTGAGAAAGTTTCAAGTAGCGAAAGTCTTTCGTCCTGTTTTTGAATTATATTTAAAAGGAGTTGGTTGCTGGTGACTAATTCCGCGATGATGCTATGTTGATTTTGAAGGATTTGCTCCATTGATGCGTTGGCTAAAGAGAGGGGGGAATCGCCGTCATCGCGGTGATATCGGTAATCATAATCCTCCGAACCGTTTTCTCCTTTCTGCCGATTGTCCGCTGTTTCGTCATCGGTTGGGATGAAGAATTCACTATTCAAGCACTCTTCTACCTCCTGCCGACTCATGCTGTTTTGGTAGCATTCATAAACCAACTTAAAGGCTTTTACGGCTTCTTCGCTTATACGCTTTTTCTTACCCGTTCCGCGCGTCCACGATTGGAAATGTGGAAATTGGTCGCGGTAGCGGGCTAAACTCCGTTCAGAAATCTCAATTCCTTCCTTAATAAGCTTTTTTCGGATTTCACCTAACGTCAAATATCTTAATTCCATAAGCTGTTCCCCTGGGAAAATTAGTAGGCGTAACGGCATCTATCGGCATCCAAAGAATTCAGTGTTCACCTGCATTCTTTCGCCTATGCCGTTTGTCCGCCGAATCCTGCCGTTTATAGTATATGTCGAGCAATTTCTCTTATAAAATCAGTATTTTTATGGCGCGCCGTTTCATGTCGATTTTTCAGAATCGGCATAAAACTGCATAGGGATTTTACGAGGAAAGCAGGTAATTCGTTTCAGAAAATTCTTCAGTGCCCAAAGCGGGGCGTTACTCCCGCGACTACTATTGGCAATCCGTCACCATAGGTCTCGCGCCCCGTAGGCAATCCCGTCTTCCGTCACTGAAGAACGTCATGAAAAAAAAACAGAGCGACTTAGGTTTCCCACTTATGTCCTTAAATGAGATCACTTCTCATCGTCCAGTCATGAGGGCGTACCATGAACGAAACGTGAATTCAAGGCTATGACTGGCATCGGTGTTCAGACGTGCTACCGAAGAATGTGCAGTTCCACCACTGGACATTAGGATTTAAGCAGTATAGCTTTGACCATATCGCTCAGGCGTTGCAGAGCTGTAACATACACGTCTTCTGTTACTCTCCGCTTTACAAACATGCTTTTGTTCCCTTTCCTTTTCAGGTCGAGGTAAGTTGTTCACCTCGGAGTCATTGCCCTCAACTCCGACCAACTTAGTTGGCAATTCTCTCAGTGCGTGACACGGCGCACCGTTTCCAATGCATCAGGCTCTCCAGAGGTCGCGCCTGCCCGATTCAACAAATGGCTCGCAGCTGCACGACATTCTATCAACAGTGACGCTTCGTCCAGGATTGTTACTCGACCGGCGTCTAGCAAAATGCGACCATCGACAATGACAGTATGCACATCGGGTCCGCTAGCGTTGTAAACCAGAGCGCTTTCTGGGCGATGGACCGGCATTGATCGAGCGGTGTTCAGGTTAATAATGGTAATATCCGCCTTGCACCCGACGACAATTCGCCCTAGGTCTTCCCGCCCAAGTAGACGAGCTCCAGCGGTAGTTACCATGTGCAACGCATCCGCTGGTGGCAGGATAGTGGCGTCGCCAGTGCTCACCTTCGCCAACAAAACAGCAGTTTTCAGAGTTTCCAAGAAGTCCTGTGAATTATGTGAGGCTGGCCCGTCAGTGCCGAGTGCGACTAAGATGCACCGGTCGAACATTTTGTGCAGCGGTGCTATACCCGAGGCCA
Organism: Candidatus Poribacteria bacterium; assembly: GCA_012961655.1. Classification (GTDB taxonomy): domain Bacteria; phylum Poribacteria; class WGA-4E; order DTYX01; family DTYX01; genus DTYX01. The sequence goes on along the minus strand of DTYX01000019.1, from coordinate 10,885 downwards.
AGTACATATTGCTAACTGGGCAGTGAATTACGGTGGAGCCACTCGCGGCGATGAGGTCTAATTCAGCGTCGTCTACCCACACACAATGGACCAGTTGCACGTCGGAGCCAAGCGCGTCCAAAGTGCTGAGCCACTCGATGTGGCGCATCCCGTTTCTTTTTTGGAGCATCTCAATTTCGTCACGGGTTTCGGCTACATGGATGTGGGTTGGCACGCCCCAATCGCGGGCTAGGGCGATAGTTCGACGCATAGTGGCGTCTGAGCAACGCCAAGGCGCCTTTGGCCCAAAGCCAATGGTGATCCGACCGTCGGCGCTCAAATGCCATCGCTCATGCAACCGGGTCATTTCTTCTATGATGGTCTCTGGCGATTCGCAAAAATCCCCTAGGTCACGCCAACCCCGCACCAGCAGCATTCGCAGTCCGACTAAATGAGCGGCTTCGGCAGCAGCGTCCACGTGCTCCGGCAGCGTGGTAAGTTTGTGATGATGGATCACGGTAGTCACACCGCAACGCAGGTTTTCCACCAGCCCCAACAAGCTTGCCAGTTGCATGTCATCGGGAGTCATCTTAGCCTGAATAGGCCGTACCACCCTCTTTAGCCAGTCGAGGAGCCCCTTGTCATCGGCTAGCCCACGCATGAAGGTCTGTGACAGATGGGTATGACCGTTGACTAAACCCGGCAAGACTGCCATGTTGGTCGCGTCTATCACTCGGTCAGCGCAGTCAGCCAAGTCGGCCCTCGGCTTGCCCGCACCCACCGCACCAATTCGGTCATTCTTTATCCACACCCATCCAGGGACGTGGACTGTGTTTTTTTCATCCATCGTGAGGACAAAGCCATCTTTAATCAATAGAGTTGTCACGGAACCATGCCTCCATCATCAGGGAATATCAGTAATTGGTTAATTGGTTTAGCAATGCTTTCTTCAATTTCGCAATAAGTCGAGTGGCAGAGTGCGTGTGCGGAATATTGTTGTGTGGGTGAGACTCACGAATATCTGTATCAGACGCGTGCATGAGTTTCCAACCTTTGTAAAGATCTATATACTGTGTGTGTTCAAGAAGGCACGGGGTAAAATCAGGTTGAGCGCTCAAATCCTGGAAGCGGCTGTTAAAGCTGCTAAGAGCATGATAGCCCCCCACTCGGGTGGCGTGTTGTAGCTTTGTAACAGTCGAAAATATCTCCTCTGGGTCGGCAAAGCAATGCATAACACCAGAAGCAATCACTATGTCATAGTCGCGAGGCTCTAAATGGACATTCCGTATATCAGCAATCTCCCATGCAACTGATTCGACGTCGGGCCAGTTCGCTTTCGCGTTGGCGATGGCTAACTCAGAGATATCTAAAGCTCTTACGCTCGCGCCTCGTGTACTGAGGTATGCAGCGTTTCTACCGTCTCCGCATCCGACATCTAAGGCCCTAAGTCCACTGTAGTCAGTAATAAACGTGTCCAGCAGTTTAATGATAGTACCTGGTGACCTGCCCCAAAAACACTTGCAGGCTCTGTAACCGGCGTCGTAGCCTTCGTCCATTGTATTTTTCTTTATCATTGTTTTTTTTCTCCTTTTTTCATCATTATCCTTTGGGTGCCAATTTCTCTAGCTCCTCTGAGATATCTTTCGCAACTTTAAGAAGTGTTCCTTCAGAGAGCAATTGAATCAAGTAACCATGTTTCCGTCATTAAGCGGTGTCAGCGATTGGTTAATCTCCCCATCAGTGCTGTTTTCAACTCTTCCGGTTCAGAACGCTCAATAATAAGCGTCCTGTTGTTGTGGAAAACCATAAACTCATGCAACGCCCTGGCGACGCCAGCCAGTAGGTCACCCGTAAGGGTTTTCCCTGGCTCCAGGTAAATGGAGCGGACAATCATGGTTCCGGTCTGACGGTCAGCTTTAGGATCCAGACGGCCTACCAACTGTCCCCGGTGTAGGATGGGCATAACGTAGTAACCATACCTGCGTTTGGGTGCGGGCGTGTACATTTCGATACGATAGTCAAAGCCGAACAGGTCGCGGAGCCGACGACGGTTCCAAGTCAGGTTGTCAAAGGGGGAGAGGAAAGTAGTCAACTTGGGTTGGTGCGCCCCTGTCTCGATCGCCTCGACCAGCGGCAAGTCGGCGGTGCTCAAGTAAGCCGTCTCCTTCCATCCCTCCACATCTACTGGTACAACAGCGCCCTCCGCTGCCAGCGCCTCAAGCATGGCTTGAGCAGCAGGTTTCCTCTGGCGGTAATAGTCGCTTACATGTTCGGCCGTAGCGACACCCAGACAGGTCACACCGCGGAGCGTGGCCCAGCGCTGCCAGTTTTCGACTGTTTTCGACGGCGCATCTGAACTGGCAGGCAAAACGCGCTCGGCTAGGTCGTAGTAACATTGAAAGTTGACCCGCCTATCTACCATCAGATAGCCTTGGCGAAAAAGAACCTCGAGGCCGACCCTGGCTGGCTTCCGATTCCACCAGGAGCCTCGCTTGTTACGTGTATCCTCAAAATCCCTGGAGGCAAGAGGCCCACGCTCGCTAACTTGAGCAAGCACAGCATCCAGAGTGCCTTGAGGATCTTCACCTAGAGCTTTCAGCTTCCCATCTCGCAAGGGACAATCACGACGCGCTAGGATGACAGGTGCAAAGTAGGTATAATCCCCCACTGGGATTAAGCAACGGGCGTGGCACCACTGCTCGAATATACACCGGTCGGGATAAAGAAGCGCGTCGAGATGGTTGGGGTTGTAGGGTCCAACGCGGCTGAGCATCACCAGGTAATGGCTGCGGGCCACTACGTTGATGGTGTCGAGTTGCAAGAGCCCGATCCGTCGGATGCTATTCAGCAATGTCCGCTTGTCGGAAATCAAGGGACGCTGGTGAAGACCCTGTTTGATGACGGCCAAGGTACGGGCTGTTTCCAACGATAAACTCAACTTTGGTAATTTGGGCTTGAATTTGGTCATAAGTCAATCACCTTTTTATGGCTCCACTGCGGTTATATTTCCGCATGACCTCCACCAATTGATCCAGTGGGATGGCATGGGCTGTATTCCCGTTTCTGCCGATAGTCGTTTCTGCGCAGGTGAGCGCATTTATGATTGCCTCTTCTGTGACCTCGCTCGTGGCTCGGAAGATAGGGTTCAGGATTTCATCCCGATCAGCGAGTGTTTTTTGAAGAACAATGGACTGTTTGGAAAAATAGGAAATCACATTTGTGCTTGAAAAAGCGAGGATAAAATCTCCACTGTTGTTTCGGATTGTCGAACCTGTTCGGGCAAGTCCCACTATAGCCCGCTTCGCCATCTCAATTAACTGTCGGTGTTCCAATGGTGCGTCCGTGGCGAGGATGATAATGATGGAACCTTCAGGGGTGTAGAATTGGGGCATCAAATCAACAATCTCCCTGCCGACTGGAACACCATCAATCAATAACTCATCTCGGTGGCTATGATTAGAAAGCACAAGTGCCCCGATTGTAAAGCCCCCTTCCTCGTTTGGAAGGTACCGTGATGACGTGCCGATGCCGCTCTTAAATCCAAATGCGATTGAGCCTGTGCCTGCACCAACTGCACCTTCTAAAACTGGCCCGGTTTGTGCGCTTTCGATAGCTTTGACCACATCGGCATCCATCACATGCCGGTACCTTGAGTTATTCAAAGCACTGTTATCTACCTCACCTACGACGGGCAAAACGACGTGATGCATGGTACCAACATGTGGATAAGACTTAATCATGTAGGTGATTGCTCCATCATATACACGCCCCACGTTACTGGTATCTGTGAGAAGAATCGGCATGGATAACCGTCCGAATCGGTTAAGTTCAGCAATGCCGGTTAATTCACCGGTTCCATTCACAACAAAAGCCGCGGCAGAAGGGCGATACGAAAAGACATCCTCACATGGAAGAATCGCCGTCACACCCGTTCGCGCCACCACCATCCCCTCGTCATAGTGGAGAGTCGCATGCCCCACCCGAGTACCTACGACATCTGTGATGGTGTTTAATGGACCTGGCTTATAATGCCCTATTTTGATTCCAAGATCTCTTAACTTTGGCATCTTATTGCCCCCCCTCCTTAAAAAACAAAAGCAATAACCCGAGAATCTGTGAATCGCCGATTTTCAACTCTTTGCCACACTCATCCGCGAGGACCCTACATTTCTTGAGACACAGATCCGTCGGAGACGCGGACCTTTGGGACACATTTGTGGATTCATCGGTTAATAGCTTAAAAAATGCTTCCCGATACACGTTCAACTTGAGCTAAAAATTCGGCGCGTGTTTTTTCACTGTCCTGAAATGCACCTACCATCTTTTTAGTGACCATACGCGGAGTTGCTTTTTTCACGCCGCGTATCATGGCACACATATGAACACCATCAACAACTACAGCAACCCCTAGCGGGTTGAGGTGCTCCATCAGAAAATCAGCTATCTGCCCAGTCATACGCTCTTGTATTTGCAACCGACGAGCGAACATATCCACAGTTCGATGAATCTTGGATAAACCTATTATCATTTTATGAGGAATATAGGCGACATGCGCCTTACCGACGAAGGGTAAAAGATGGTGTTCACACAAACTATAAAATTCAATACCTGGCACAACAACCATCTCTTGATAATCATCGTCGAATAGAGCACCGTTAATTAGTTCTTCAGGGTTAATCCAATAGCCTTCCAGTAGTTCACGGAGCATACATGCGACACGCCGCGGCGTTTGTTTTAGCCCTTCGCGATCGGGATCTTCGCCTACGCTTTTTAATATGGTGCGGATGGATTCCCTGATAGCTGAGTCATCCTGTCGGAAATCCAGATCCAACTCGGAGTTTTGTGGCAAACTTAGGGCTGAAGGATTAATATCAATTATATTTGTATAGTTAAGGATTTTCTCACTCATGTTTACCTCCCTATTTTTTGAAACTATAAAATTCATAGAAAACGTTATTCCTCCATCTTTTTCCTAGATCTGTCAACCTTATTTCCTTATCGCCAATCGTAACCAAACCATGCCTTTTAAGTCTTGAAAAGATTTGCGGAAAAACATCTAACGGGTCTTGTCCGAATCGATGATTGAAATCTTTCCGGTTCAGCGAAGAAGCAAAAAAGTTAAAAATTACATACCGTTCCATCATATTCCGATTTGTAGCCTGAACAGACAGCTCGCTAACCACTGGAAATGAACCACGGCGAGCTTGTTCCTTATAAAGCTCTGCGTCTTTAGGAGCTCTGAATTGGTATTGGTTGATGAAGCTATATGCTCCAGCTCCCAAACCAACAATCTCGCAACCTTTCACGTAGCTTAATTTTCCATATTTCTGCTCGTGGCCGAGCCGAATGAAGCCACTCTTCCTCTGTTCGACATAACCACGTTTTTTCAACTGTTCTTTAGCCCACAAATACCACTCATACGCTGTGTCCTCATCGACGGGCCGCTCCAGAGAGCCTCTTTTAATTAACCGTTCGGCCGCACTACCCGAGTGAATTCCATAAGGATAAATTGTGATACTCTCCGGTTCAAATTCGATAATCGTTTGAATGTCATGCCTCCAGTGCTCTATCGTCTGCCCTGGTAGTCGGTAAAGGAGGTCAACGTTGACAGAGTCGAAGCCGACGGCGAGGGCATCTTTCACGGACTTCAAACTGGTGTTTCCATCATGCGGGGAGTTGATAACTTTCCTCAGGAGTGTATCTTGGGTGCTCTGGAAACCGATGGACACACGCGTAACCCCACTCTCCCTGACTTGTTGTAGATATTCCCGAGAGAACTCACGTGGGTTACCTTCCAAAGTCACTTCGACGCTTGAATCCATCGTAAACGATCCGTTGATGGCTCGAATGAGGCTATCTACTTGGTCGGGGTCCAACAATGAAGCGGTTCCGCCTCCGATGTATAATGCCCCACATCGGGCGGATGCGAAACGAACAGTATTAGCGTATTTCTGGATTGGAATGTTCAGGCAATCGAGATAATCGTCTAAGAGGGCATGTTTATCCACCCGGGAGGGGAGAAGATTTTTAAAAAAGGGACAAGAATGGCATCTGGATAAACAATAGGGAATCGATACAAAGATCGTAAAAATCGGGTCCCACTCCATTGGTCTATCTAAGGCCAGCCTTTCCGATAGAGAAAGGCCCTCGACGGAATCTATCGGCTCCAGTGGCGGATATTGATAAAAGTTTATATAGGGTAATCGACGATATGGGAAATCGGGGTCCACTTTTGAACTATGAGATTTTTTCATTGATTATCACCTCTTTAAAATAGTTCTAATATTTACTTTTGATTTACACTTACATTTCAAAAAGAGAAACATTCCAATCACATGCTAAAGTGTAAGTGAAGTGTAAATGAAGTGTAAATCCCAAGGACCTTAAATAGAAGTTCAAATTACCGTCACTCTGATATAGGAGAGGAAATTTATCTTGACGCGGGAAATCCTTAAAGTAGTAAATCTTTCGAAAACATTTGGTGAAAAGTGTGTCCTTGATAAGGTCAGTTTTAGTTTGTTCGACAGCGAAACGCTTGTTATTTTAGGACCAAGTGGGACCGGGAAGACGACGCTTCTGTTTCTCGTCGCAGGATTTGAACAAGCAAATACTGGCTCAATCTATTTCAAAAAAACAGAAATCTCCCATTTGCCCCCATATAAGCGCAACTTTGCGATGGTCTTCCAAGACTATGCCCTTTTTAATCACCTCAATGTTTTTGATAACATCGCATTTGGACTTCGGGCGCGAAAATTCCCCAAGCGAGAAGTGAAGCGGAAAGTGATTGAAGCGTTGGAGATGGTGGGGTTGGAAGGATTTGAAAAACGGCGGATTGAAGGCCTAAGCGGCGGCGAACAACAACGAGTCGCACTTGCCAGAGCGATGGTAGTTGCCCCAGAAGTTATTCTACTTGACGAGCCACTTTCTAATCTGGACGCTGTCCTTCGTGTGGAAATGCGTTCTGAAATAAAGAAAATTCTGAAAGCCAAAAATGTCTCGTCTATTTTTGTCACGCATGACCAGGAAGAAGCGTTCGAAATTGCAGATAGGATAGCAATTCTTCAAGACGGCAATATCTTGCAAATTGGCTCGCCTGAAGAGATTTATGAGCAGCCGGCGTGTCTGTTTGTGGCCGAATTTGTAGGAGAAGCCAATTTTATAGAAGCCCGCGTCGATGCTGTCAATGGTGAGAAAATCAAGGTGGAAACCTACGATGAATTGGCCTTGGAGGTTGCTAAAAATCCAAACTACGCCTGTCAAGTCGGACAAAAAGTTAATCTAATGATTCGGCCAGAAAAGCTTTACCTCGAACCGTTTGAGGAAATAGCAGATTATCGGCCTTATCTAACTGGGACTGTTCAAGATGCTGTATACAGCGGCGATTCTGTGAAACTTAACATAGCCGTTGCTCAAAACGGGAAAATCGTCATTGCCAAAGGAGACCCTAACATCCGAAACCGTTTTCCAATGGGTACGAAAGTGCGGCTAGTTTTTGAGGAAAGCGCTGTCAGGGTGTTTCCTGCGTTTCCCCACACAGGATTCAGACATTCTCATGTTAATGCACAAAATTACTTCAATTTTAGGAGGAAAAATTCATGAGGAACAAAAAGGTTATCCATCTTATTTTTGCTGTGTTGCTAATTCCGTTAACTGTTATCTTTTACGGGTGTGGAAAGGAAAAGAAGCAAGAGTCCAAATCCCTTACAGTAGTGTCTTGGGGAGGGGTTTTCCAAGATGCCCAACGAGAAGCGTTCTTTAAACCGTTCGCGGAGAAATTTGGTGTAGAAGTAAAGGAAGAGAGTTATTCGGGCGAATACGCGCGAATAGAAGCCATGGTTAATGCCAAAGACGTCAAATGGGATGTCATTGAGGTTGAAAGTAATTTCTTACTCAGTGCAACCAAAAAAGGCCTTTTAGAACCTATGGACTACAAAGTGATTGATAAGAGCAAACTGATTGAGACCGCCATTCATCCAAATGGGGTCGCGACTATCGTTTGGGCAACGGTATTAGCCTGGAATAAAGATAGACTGCCGAAAGGTGTTCCACCTCCTAGTTCATGGAAAGATTTTTGGGATGTGAATAAATATCCCGGTTTAAGAGGACTACGAAAAACGCCGCGTGTTTCCCTTGAAATGGCGTTATTAGTTGATGGTGTTACACCCGACAAGCTTTATCCTATTGATGTAGAGCGCGCTCTCAAAAAGTTGGATGAAATTAAACCCCACATCTCATGGTGGACATCCGGCGCAGATTCGCAACAGAAACTGGTTTCAGAATGTGTCCTGACGAATATATGGAACGGTCGAGCTTGGGCAACTCTCCAAGATGGCAAACCGGTTGATATGACTCTTAACCAAGGTTTTCTTGATTATGACTGGTGGGTTGTGCCCAAAGGAGCTAAGAACAAAAAACTTGCTATGAAGTTCATTGATTTTGCGTCGAACCCTGAAGGGCAAATTGCGATAGCAAATAAGTTTGGCTATGGCCCGCCAAATAAAACAGCATTTCGTTTAATGGATAACAAAACACGCAAGTATATGCCCTCAGACCCTAATAACCTACCTATGCTGATTCGCTTTGATGCCCAATGGTGGGCAGAGAATGAAGCATGGATTACGGAAAAATGGAATGAGTGGCTGTTGAAATGAAAGGAAGTCGTCGAGTCTACTATTTATTCTTTCTACCGGTATTGGTTTACATCGTTGTTTTTTACGTTCTCCCAATCGCAACCATTACAGTAAAAAGTATTCTAAGCGAAGACGGGAGATTTACGCTAGCCAATTATGGTAGAATTATTTCACAACCCGTATACCTAAAGGTTGCTTATAATACAGTAAAAATTGCGGCGATTGTGGCGGGGTCCTGTCTTTTTCTCGGTTATCCCGTGGCTTATCTACTCTCTCGGAGCCAAGCCTCTGTCAAACGGATTTTAATTTTTATTGTTCTGACTCCTTTCTTTGTCATCACCATCGTCAGAACTTTCGCTTGGATGGTAATTTTAGGGCTCAATGGGCCTGCCAATGCGCTGTTAGCCGCTTTGGGAATCATCAGGGAACCTTTACGGCTCCTTTCTAATTTTTTTAGTGTCTGGATAGGTCTCACACACCTCTTTCTGCCCATTATGATTTTGATTTTACAGAACTCAATGGAGCAGATTAATCCCCGGATCATTCAAGCCGCACACAGTCTCGGCGCAGGGCCACGAGTTGTCTTTTGGAAAGTGTATCTCCCTTTAACAATCCCTGGGATTGTTGCAGGAACAGCAATCGTTTTCCTCCTGGCGACAGGCGTCTATATAACGCCCTCATTGCTAGGGGGAGGCAAGGAAATCATGATGGCGATGGTTATTGAGGAACAAGTCAATTCCTTGTTAAACCCTGCTTTTGGTTCTGCGCTGGCTGTATCTTTTGCGGTGATAGTTCTCGGTAGTTTGTTTTTAGTGAACTCTTTTGTGGATGTGACGAAATTTTTGCAAGGGACATAACAGGTTAGGGGGGACGCAATGGTTTCTGAAGAAATTATCCAAAAACAGAAAGAGTATCTCTGGGCGTGTGTCAGCACGTACTATGAGCGTCCATTGGTGGTTGAACGTGGGCAAGGAATGTATCTCTACGACGCGGAAGGCAAACAATATCTTGACTACTTCGGGGGTGTGAAGGTAATGAGTATTGGGCACGGACATCCAAAAGTAACAGCGGCTATTATGGCACAATTGCAGAAAGTCGCATATACTTCAACGCTCTATGTGAACGAACCGCAGGTAAAGCTTGCCGAAAAGCTTGCCCAGATTACACCTGGCCAGTTGAAGAAAACTTATTTCACCAATAGCGGTACAGAAGCCGATGAAACAGCGCTTGTGCTGTCGCGGCTGTATACTGGCAGGCAAGAAATCGTGGCGTTGCGCCACGCCTATCATGGGCGGTCGATGATGTCTATGACCACCGCGGGCCTTTCGACATGGAAGCACGGTGGGAGTTACGTCCCCGGCGTCGTGCATGCGGTCGCCCCGTACTGTTATCGCTGCCCATTCAAATTGGAATACCCTTCGTGTAATCTGGAATGCGCAAAGGACGTGGAGGAGCTGATTCAAACAACAACCACCGGTGAAATCGCCGCGTTCATTGCGGAACCGATTCTGGGCGCGGGAGGATACATTACTCCGCCGAAAGAGTATTTCCAAGAGGTTGTTGCCATCATTCGCAAACATGGAGGTCTGTTCATTTGTGATGAGGTGCAGACCGGCTGGGGGCGCACCAGCGAAAAATGGTGTGGCATTGAGCATTGGGGCGTCAAACCCGACATTATGACATTTGCTAAAGGCATGGCAAATGGCACGCCCATTGGCGCAACCATAACGACCCCGGAAATAGCGGATGCCTATCCCAAAACTACGTTTTCTACGTTCGGTGGCAATCCTGTGTCCTGCGCCGCTGCGCTGGCAACTATTGAAGTAATTGAAACGGAAAACCTCATGCACAACGCGAAAGTAGTTGGGAATTACTTACGCTCTCGGCTGGAAGAATTGAAAGAGAAATATCCGGTGATCGGTGATGTGCGCGGGATGGGTTTGATGCAAGCTATGGAGTGTGTAGCGGAAAACAAAGCGCCCCATCCGAAAGCCGCCTTGAAAGTGTTGGAAGAAACAAAAAAACGGGGAAGACTGATAGGCATAGCCGGTCTTTACGGCAATGTCATTCGAATTTCCCCACCGCTTATTGTGACAAAAGATCAAATAGACGAGTTGGGTGACGCGCTAGACGCAGCTTTTGCAACAATTTGACTTTACAAAGGAGGGATAAGAACGGCGTTACCTTTGAAATTCTCAGAAAAAAAAGCAAGTACGGCTGTGTACGATAGTTTTTGGAAAGTTGGCATCAAACTTGGATTCTATGTGTATGCTTGT
>DTYX01000018.1 GCA_012961655.1 Candidatus Poribacteria bacterium | reverse complement strand
TTTCCACCAGTTCGATAACTCCTGTTTTTCCGTGCTTATCGAAACAGTCTATCAATATCGAGGTAACTATTGTATCTTCTGCGATACAAGCAATATCAGCGAAGGGAAACGCATATCTGTTTCCGTTGAATGAAACCGCCACTCCGCCGCCTTCCTTCACAAATCGCAACGCTTCCGCGTCGGTAATGCTGTCTCCAATATAGATAACATTCGCCGGTTCCTTTTGGGTTATCGCCAAACTTTTTAAAACTGCTTCCGCTTTCGCCTTCCCACCGACGGGGTCAATCTCTTCAAGCATTACCCGACATTCCATCTGTTGAAGCTCTTGCCAGAAGATTCCATCTAAATGGGAAGCGGCCTTTTTAGCTTCGTCCGATAATTCCTCATCTTTTCTATCGGAGATTTCAATGACAGGTAAATCGATAATCTCTTCCCTTATCTTGCGTAATTCCTTTTTTTCCGACGCGTTGATGTTATATCTGTCTAAATCGAGTTTAGTGCAAAATACCCTCTCCTCGATAAGTTCCGGTGGCATTCCCAATATCTCGTAGACAGCATACGCGAATTGTTGATAGGAAGCGCTAACTGCAAAAAATGGCAGTGCTTTTGAGAAGATATATTTAAAAGTATCGTGTGCGCCGGGAACTAATTTAATATCCTTTTGGGAAAATTCCTCAAATTTTTCATTAGTTACGTCGTAAGCTAGCAGAAATGGCGCAATTAACTTCAGTGTATCCCCCGGCTTATATCCTTCCTTCTTGACAACCTCAGCAAGGTAATCGTCGTATCGACTTATGCGAAGGAAGAACTCATCTCCCTGAGGAATAAAATGTTCGCAAACCTCAAAGGCGTTATCATTTAAACAAGTCGGGCCTTCGCAATCCGAATTGACTTGACACCCCCGATATCGGAATTTGCAACATAAATTGATTTCACTTTCTTTCATTCTATCCCTCCATAACATATTAGGTTCTCTCGAAACCCAAGATGCGACATCCCCAACTCTTAAAATGCCTACAATGCCTACAATTGGCGATGCTTGCACGATTAGATCTTTCGAGAGAATGCTTCGCTGCTTTTCGACGGAGTAGATTTTACTCCCTTTGGGAAATTGCCGAATCGCGGTCGCATTGTGCTTAATGATTTTGCAGACGACTTCTCCCTTGAAAGAAACAGTGGCATCTCCATTGGTAAAGGTTATTGACATCAAAATAGTTATACTTAGGTGTTTGCGCGGAGACGCTTCCTACTAAGGTCAAAAGGGAGCCAATCAACAGGTAAACTGCCCAATCTCTTGAATTTGCTCGCTGTTGAAAGCGAGCGGCTTGGAACTTTGGCAAGAAGATAAAAATTTTCTCCTTCTTGCCCTCTCAAATTAAAACTTAATGTTCAATTCACCCGCTAAAATCCTGGCTCTATTCTGGCTTCTATAGACTTCGTATAAATCTCCAGAGACATCATAGTATTCGCGAGTGAAGTTGCGGCTGGTGTAATTCGGGTTAAGGTCGAGGTATTCAACTGATAGATTTGCTTTTGTCAAGATGTCCCAATCGATGCCAAATATTAGCGCTCTTGAGTTACCTTCATGTTCGCTTTTCTGTCTGTTCAAATCGGTAAATATGGCATCGCTATGTAAATCCGTTGTGCCATAAAAAAGTTGGGAATATAGGTTGAGTTCTTTGTACTTGTAAACATTCGGATTGGTGACGAATTTCAAGTTGGTGTGAAAAGTATTATCTATCCCTTCATCGCCGTAATTGTAGCTATCTTCCTGTTTAGGTGCGACGAAGTATCGGTTATCGCGGTTACCGTAGAGAAGTGTATCGCGGAACGTCAAATTCCAGCGTTCAGAGAGGTCATAGTTTAACAATAGAGATTGACTGATGTTGAACATACCTTCTTCATCTTTCAGATTAGGTTTTGTATCAATATCCTCGTAATCTTCGATGAAATTGTTATCGGCATATTCTGGTCGCGCGGTATACACCGCGTCGATTTCGGCAGGTGCGATTATGATATCGCTGATGGTATAACGCCGTATGGTCAATTCACTGTCATCCCGCAGATAGATGCGTCCGAGGCGGTCGATTGCTAAAAAACTCAGGTCATGGTCTTCCTCGCTTTGCTTATCAATCTTGTAAATAACTCGTCCTCTATAACTGCCGTTCCCAGAAAATCTCTGAATTCGCTCGATGACGTTGTGATAGATAGTTTTCTTGATGAGATAAGCCTTCTTCTCTTCATCTTCTTCTTTCTCTTTCTCATCGTCTTTGTCGCCGTTTTCCTTTTCGTAGTAGTAACGATAGTATTCAGCCTCTTCCAAAAGTCGCACGCGTTCGCGAAGCTGTTCTAACTCGGATTGTCCGACCTGTGCTTGGTTGAATATTAAATTGCGAGCAAGCCTTGAGCTGGATGTCCTGTAGGAAGCATTTCCTTCGCCGGATAGGCCCCCTGCCACGTAGAACGGATGCTGATGCAAGGCGCGCACAAACTGGCTAGAATCCTTGACCAGAATTTCACCATTCCGCATGACTGTGAGGTGCGACGGCTTGACAAATTCAGCATTGCCTCGGCCTTTTTTACCGAGAGCAAATTGGAATTGACCCTCCGAGTTGAATTTCAAAACCCGATTGTTGCCCCTGTCCGCGATTAAGATATTGTCCTGATAGTCGATTTCAATATCCGATGGGTCATCGAATTCGCCGGCGCCCGCGCCGTATTGACCAAAATGCAGCACTTCTGACCCATCCTCCGCCAACTTGAATACCACAGCATTTTTCACATCGAGGGCATAGAGATTGTTCTTGCTGTCCACATCGATGAGAAGCGGTCTATCGTATCCTTTCGGTTGGATGCCGAAACCGGGTTGTCCATTCTCGTCTATAATTACCTTGGCGGGAAACGCAGTTTTCGTCTTTGGGTATACATCTACTTTATCGACAAAAAAGGTTTTAATTAACTCGCCCTGCGGACTGAATTTATAGACACATGGGGCGAATATGTAAATTTTGGGGTTCTCCGTATTTTTGATATGCGTTGCCGTGACATCCGCGACGTAAATGTTTCCATCGGAATCCACGCAGATGTCGCCGGGCTTATCGAATAACGGTTCGAGAGATTTTTCCTTAGGTATTTGCATGATAAATTGCCCATCGGGGGAAAGCTTCTGCACCATCTTGTTATCAGCATCGCTGATGTAGATGTTATTAGCCGCGTCGAAGTTGATGTGGATGTTTTTGCCGAAACCGCCGCCGCCAGAGCCTTTTCCGCCGAAGGTTGTGTCAAATTGAATCGACTCCAAAGCTGCTGAAAATTGGGTTACACAAGCGAAAATTAATGCCGCGCAAGAAAGAATACACAGAAAATTCCGAATATTCCGCGCACTTAAATTGTGCATAATAGTTGAAGTAGATGATATTTGAGATGGAAAACGAACTTCTCTTTGCATTAAAATCTCCTTTTGTCAAAATATCTATAATAGAGGCAGGATGGCTAAATGGCAAGAAGACAAGTTAAAATAGTCCCTTAGCCGTTTAGCCGCTCTTTTACCCTTCCATTTCATTTCTAGCTTTCTGAACTTCTTGTATCAGCTTGCGCGCTGTTTCAGTCAACACATCAAATTGCCGTTCCGCAACAACCTCTTTGCTTACCAAAGAGCTACCAACTCCCAGAGTTGCAGAACCCGCTTTGATGAATTCCCCTGCATTCTCCACAGTCACACCACCTGTTGGAACGAGTGGAATCTGGGGCAAGGGCGCTTTGACAGCTTTAATGTAGCTTGCTCCGCCCAATGATGACGGGAATACTTTCACGTAATCCGCGCCCATTTCCCACGCCGTCAAGATTTCCGTTGGGGTAAACGCTCCGGGCATAACGACCTTGCTATAGCGTCTGGACATTTCTATGACATCCTGTTTCACTACTGGGCTGACGACAAATTCCGCGCCCGATAGAATCGCCGCTCTAGCCGTTTCCGCGTCGAGCACCGAACCAACTCCTATCAACACTTCATCGCCATATTTTTTCGATACATCGCTGATTACCTGCAAAGCGTCAGGTGTGGTCATCGTGACCTCGATAACATTGACGCCTCCTTCTTTAATGGCTGCCGCGACATCTATCAATTCCGCCGAACTCTTTGCCCGAATAATCGCGACGACACCGCAATCTTCTATCCGGTCCATCTGCTCCTGTTTTAACATACTCAACCTCCATTTTTTATAAAATCCTGTCATGGCTACTAGTGTTTTATAGCAAATCTATAGCATTTATAAAAAATTGACTGCGATGATATTATAAGATATAATCATGCTGATGTCAAAATAAATTTTTATATCTTTGTAGTTTGTGGTAAGGCAATTCATCGCCGTTTTTTGAAAAACAGAAATTGCGCTACTACTATATATAAAGCGTGAAACGTGATAATGTGGCTTACTCGTCCGAGAAATTCGAGGATTCGATATGAAGATTTTAATTATCAGCGATGGTAGGCCTGGACATTACAATCAATCCCTGGGAATAGTATCGCATATCAAGAACGCTGAGTTCTATATACTAGAAGTAACATTCAGAAGCAAGCAGCGTGATAATATCTTGCGCGTTCTTATGCGACTTTTGGGTTGGATGCCGATGCCAGAGGGATTTATCGTTCGTTTGTTGAATATGGCTTTGTCTCAAAAATCCGCCGGAGAAATTCTAATCTGTGAAAATTATGACATCGTTCTGTCAACCGGTTCATCGGTGGCGCCGATAAATTTATTGATGGGCAAATTGATTAACGCCTATACGGTCGTCTGCACTCGCCCTTCGCCTTTAGGCATTGCACACTTCGATTTGGCGATATTGCCACAACATCATTGGCCGCGGATAAACCGCAAAAATATCTGCAAAACTCTGGGCGTGCCGAATCTGATTACTCCAGAAGATATTGAACAAAGGAAAAAACGACTGCAGAGTGAATTAAATCTTCCGGACAAATTGCGCCTCGGTGTGTTACTCGGCGGTGAAGACAGATACTTTACGATAACTCAATCGACGACAGGTAAATTACTGGACACCTTGTTGAAAGTATGCGATGAAATTGATGGACAGCTTGCGCTCACGACCTCACGCCGCACTCCACCAGTTGTCGAGGAACTTCTGCATTCCCGATTGGATGTGGATAATCGTTGCATAATTCTTGAATTAGCAAGTGGAACATACCTGCGAAGTCAGGGTAAAAGCGCGAGAATTCCCGACACCGTTGAATCAATTTTCGCCATCTCTGACATTGTAATCGTCACCGAAGACAGTTTCTCAATGGTCTGCGAAGCTGCCTCAAGCGGCAGGAAAATCATCATCCTTAATATCGACCGAAAATCCAAAAGACTTCCAAGACGCCATCATACATACAATTCAATAATGCAATCTGTCCAGGCAGTCAGGTGCAACATCGACAATCTTGAGAAAGTGCTTCTGAAAATTGCAAATGAAGATGCTAAGTTTAAAGCTTTGAGGGATGCAAAGAAAGCCGCTGACGCTATTGTGAGAGCATTCCAAATATAGTCGGGTATTAGCTCGGCAATGTTACATTAGCAATTGACAATTTGGACTGGAAGGATGGATGGCGTGCTTGCGCTCTTATTCAATCATCAGACGCCATTAACATTGTCAAGCTAATGTTTTCGCATATTCAGAAGGAAGAATTTTACCAACAGCGATTTCAAAAAATGCCGTCATTAACCATTGGAACCACAAAGACACCAAGAACACAAAGGAAAGTTTTGCCTTCGTGGTTAAATTTCATTTGTAGGAACTTTTACAGGCTTCCTGTGTGATAATGGAAAAATCGTGTTTGCACAGGCGCCGGCTAAGGAAGAACAAATGCCCGATTTGGATGATAAATTAATGTTGAGGTGTAAAAACGGAGACAAGAGCGCGTTCGAACTTGTCGTGGAAAGGCATAGACTGCCTCTCGTCAATTTCATCATACGGATGGGAATTGATTATGAAACGGCTGAAGATATCGCACAAGAGACTTTCATCCGCATGTATAGAGCCGCGCCTCGATATAAAACGGGTTCGGCAAAGTTCACCACATGGATGTATCATATTGCATCAAATCTGTGTAAGAATGAACTGCGCAATCGTGGACGCCATTCACGCTATATGGCTGATTTGAAGTTGAATGGCTGGAATGATGATGGCGATGATACACAAGATGTTATAGCTACCGCGCCAGCGGATGTCATCTATCAACCGGAACAGCAACTGGAACAGAAAGAATTGCAAAATATTGTCCAACGGGCTATTGAGAAACTACCGGAGAAATATCGTTTGCCGCTTGTGCTCCGGGATATACAGGAGTTGGATTACAGAGAGATTAGTAAGATTGTGAAGATTCCGGTTGGTACAGTTAAATCGCGGATTAATCGAGCGCGTCTTATGCTCAAAGAGAAACTGAAAAGTTATGTGATACCGAATACGTGATACGTGACAAGTGAAGATTGAAAATAGCTTTTACGTATAACGAGCAGTTATCTCAAATGTAAAGTTTATTACTCGACGAAATCTAAGTAAGTAACTTAGGAGTGGTTTTTGTGATGAATTGCAAAAAGGCTGAAAAAAAGTTTTCAGAGTATTTAGAAAACGAATTGACCCTAAAAGCAAGGCTACAGTTGGAACGACATTTAGGTGAATGCGATAATTGCGCTTATGAATGGCTTGCATTTCAAAGGACATTACGTATAGTCAAAGACATCCCTGTTGTTATAATACCTTCTTCCGATTTCGATTGGCAACTGCGACTTAGGATTGCAATTGAAGATACTGATAAAGTCAGTCTTAGGCGACGATTATTTGGGTATTTAAGAAGTCGCTCTGTTTTTGCATTCGACGGTGTTTTGGCGTTATTACTTATGTTATCCGTAGGATTGTATTTTTATATCTCTATCGCGAAAATTTCAACCAGTAATGAATTTTTGGTACATTACGTAATGCCAGAAATCTCTTCCAAAGAACCGATAGCACAATGGAGAGATTTTAACCCGGAATCCGAAGGGCAATATTCCGCGTGGTTTACGATAGTAAACCCGTCCTCACAGTATTTGCCTGAGTTTAAGGACGACTTAACCCAACCTTCCCATAAAAGTGTTAATACAAATTACATTTTGCGAACTGTAAGTTTTACCTCTGATAATGTCAATAAACCATTTTAATCCTTGCAATCAGATGAGTCTCTCAGAACAATTATACGGGAGGTATAGATGAAAATCAGAAGATTTTACACGGTAATTGCAATCACAATGTTGTCGGTATTGAATGGCATCGCGGTTAATGCAAACACAGAGAGCATTTTGCAAAAGATTTCGCAGGACATTATCGGGATAGTACAAAAGGTTAATCCTGCGGTCGTCGAAATTACCGCCATCAGCGAAATCGACATCTTCGATGCAGATGGGAAACCGCTTAAAGAATTTTTTGGATTAAAGGATTTACCCAAACGCTATCATCAAAAGAACATCGGTTCTGGAATTATCATCGATAAAGAGGGACATATTGTTACAACTGCTAGCGTCATTCATAACGCGCATGATATTCGCATATTACTTGCCGATGGGCGTAAACTCAAAGCTAAACTGGTCGGCATTGATGTAGAGACGGATGTTGCAGTGCTGACAACAGAAGCGAATCATTTACCCATCGTGCCTTTGGGAAATTCTGATGAGGTTATATCGGGCGCTTTGGTTGTCGCGGTGGGTAGGTCATACGGACATACCCCGACTTATGCTTTTGGCATTGCCAGCGGCTTTGAAGCTTTGCCTGGCGGACCAACCTGCGATATGATAAAATTGAATATTAACGTCAGCCCTGGCAATAGCGGCGGCGCCGTGGTCAATACATCGGGGGAACTGATAGGGATAATTTCAGCGATGTTAGCCGAACCTCAGTTGGCTAAACCACGTGGTTTGCGACAGCAGAGAAGTCCTCAGCTTCAGCGCGCCAAAATCCAAAAAACGCCTAGAGCTTTAAGAGTATCGGATTCAGCCGCAT
>DTYX01000017.1 GCA_012961655.1 Candidatus Poribacteria bacterium | reverse complement strand
TGCTTTCTCAAGGCCAATGGTCCGAACCATAACATCGAAGATATCGGTTATTGCTGGCATATCAAGTTTTAGTTCTCGTAGATTTTCGATATTCATGTTGCCCAACACCTCTTTGAGTGCTTTGGCATGGAGAATTGAGAGAAATTCAATGTATTCATGCAATTGCAAACGATGCTTAATGACAAATCTGACAATCCCTTTCTCCCTTTTCAAATCGCCGCTGTAAACCATCAGCAATGGAATTGTTGGAATAGTTATCGGCAATTCACCAAGGTCGATTAGGTATATCGGGAAACGAGCCAGAACGCCACATCGCACTCCTGAGCCGATATGCGTGAGATTATCGATACAATCGTAAGGCGGTTCATCGATTTGCTCCGAAAATTTGCTCGCGATTACCCATAAAGTTAGCTTTCTACGGTCAGCAATTTCATGATTCCTTATGTAGATACAAGCATAGCTTTCTATCTGAGCCAAACTCGTCCATGTAGCCGTGTCGCTGGGCCCTTTGAATTCAACAATCGTTGTTTTGCCGAGATAATTAAAAGGATACGGTAATGTTGGATGCCATTGAATTGCCATTACCTTTTAGTTACCTTTAAATAAAAAGGATTAAGGTGAGATGATGAATTATTCACCCAGATAGTTATCAACATCTCAAGCCTTAATCCTTTCGCTTCAAAACCGCTTATAGGCCTGGAACTACAATCCTAGAAGCTCTTTGGCTTTATCTGCGCCGCTAGCGGCATCGCGCGCATAGCCATCTGCTCCAATCTCATCTGCATATCGCTGAGTTACAGGAGCTCCACCGATGAGAGTCTTAATCTTTCCTTCAAGTCCGGCTTCTTTCATAGCATCGATAGTCGTTTTCATCGACGGCATTGTAGTAGTTAGCAAAGCGGACATTGCAACGACTTGCGCGCCGCTCTCATTGACCGCTTCGATGAACCTTTCTGGGGGAACATCGATTCCCAGGTCAATGACCTGGAAGCCTGCACCTTCCAACATCATAGCGACCAAGTTCTTGCCGATATCATGCAGGTCGCCTTTGACGGTGCCGAGGACAATTTTGCCCAGAGGTTCAACCCCTGATTCTGCCAACAATGGGGTAAGAATCTCCATTCCAGCTTTCATCGCTCTGGCGGCGATAAGCACTTCTGGCACATAAAAGATGTTGTTCTTGAACCTTTCACCGACGACATTCATGCCTTTGATGAGACCTTCGTTCAGGATTTCACCAGGGCCAACGCCTTCATCGACTGCTGATTGAACTAAATTTTTGACCTCATCAGCTTTGCCATTGATGAGATTTTCAGCGATAGCATTCAGATCTGCCATTAGAATTTTCCTCCTTGATTTTACTTTCAAATTCATCCTTGGAATTGGGGGATTTAACTAGATGCGACATCGTATCTACCATATTTTTGTCGCAACTCCAACATTAAAAGATAACGCTCCAGCGGCATCCCTTTAAAGGCGACATTACTGGTACAGAAGATGTAAGCGCCGCCAGGTTTGCCGTGAGTTATCGAATAGATAATATTCTGCAAGACCTCTTCGTCAGTTCCAGTCTGCATTAACCCGCAATTTACATTGCCTGCCAAACAGACTTTATCTCCAACAAGCCGTTTTACCTCGGCAATATCAACTCCCGCTTGTGGGTCCAAAGAATGTAGCGCGTTTGGACCACAGGAAACCAATTGGTCTAAAATAGGCATGATGTCTCCATCCGTGTGCTTGATGGTATAAGCGCCATTGGCTTTATGAGCCTCAATAACTTTGTGAAGATATGGGGTGACAAATTCTGCAAACATCGGCGGCGAAAGAAACGGGCCACTATTGAAGCAGTAATCCGCACACATCGTCAGACATTCAGCGCCAGCATCAATCTGACGTTTACCACTCTCAATAGCGTTATTAGCAGATTGTTCCAACCCTCTTTTCACAGCATCCGGCTCATCAAACAAGCGACGCGCCACTTCCACCATATTTTCACCATTTGGTATTGCCATTGTACCATCCGCTTCCCCACAAATCAAATAGATTTTATCAACACCCATTTTGACCCATTCTTTCATTAAGCGGATATCTCCGGATCGAAGTATAGAGTAATCCAGTTTTTCGGCGACCTCGACGTACAACTCCGCGTTATACTTAATAGCATTTTCTAATTCTTTTTCCGTGAGATTGTCATAGGAGCGAAAACATGGTTGACCAGATGCGCAGCTACACCATCAATAAGGGAATGATGGACTCTTGGATCAAATTGTTCGAGACCGGGATCAAGCCGGCCCATGATGCTGTTGGAATGCCGGTGGTGGC
>DTYX01000016.1 GCA_012961655.1 Candidatus Poribacteria bacterium | reverse complement strand
CATAATGGCATCACAGAGGAGTGCCGCTACGACGTAATATCCGTAGCGTCATCCCTCTGTGGTGACGTGGCTCTGTCCCGCCAGACTGTCGAAGCTCCACGTTCCGTGGCGGATTGGAATAAGGAACCTATATTTGTGATGCTCGATGAATTTCAGCATGTTCGATGGCGTTCACCGCTTGAGCGCTTTCAAAAAACTTTCGGTTATGTTAGCAAAAGCGAGATGGTACGCGATACTCTGCGAAATTTCATGATAGAATTGCGGAAAACGCAGTTGCAAGCTAACCTCAAACGGTATTTTGATTCATGAACCTGTTCATCAAGTGGATTTGCTTAGAAGATACAACAAGAGAAAGAAAGTTTTCTGTTTTTCTTGACTTCTTCTATATCTCTGTGTCTCTGTTGTTTAGATTAATCTGATAATGCTATTTTCATATGGAGAAATGGTATAAGCCAACCGCCACCACCATGCAGTATGGTCATCCCTTTTTACGGAGCGGATGTGCAGATTTATGACATCGCCGGCGTTGACGCGCATTGGGACTATCGAAGGAAAGAAGATATTTTTCCAGTGAGTTTCGGGAGCAGCAGGTGAAGTAGATATGGAGATTTCGGGCGATAATTGAACCTCAAACCATCCGCCCCACCCGTGTAATATTCCCGTTCTTTTTATCGGAAAGGAAATCGTCTCGTCGATGCTGATTCCGTCAGTAGTCCGTAGATTAAACCGTTTGAGCGATACGGCGTCGGATAAACATTCTGATTCCTTGATTCTTATAGCATGAGGAAGCTTTGCCATCTCCGCGCGTGCCGGTTTGAAATTTATGCCATACAGAGGCGAATCCCAAAATTCAATGACGCTATAGTGCGCTTTTGATTCTATGGCGGCGAGAAATAGTTCGATTCTAAAGGGTATAAGCGTTCCATTTAACTTGAGAAATCGGTTTCTCGCATCGACAATGGAGGGGAGAATATTCTCATCGAGGGCGAAAGTGCCCAAAACTTCCGTAACGATGACATCAACCTTTTCAGGCAATTTTACTTTCGTGGAATGGTCTTTGATGAAGGTCACTTTATCCTGAAACCTATTTGCCCAACAGATTTGGTTCGCCACCGAGATTATGCGCGATTTTTCGATTGCATACACTTTCTGAGCTCCCGCTTGACAGGCGAAAAAAGCCAGAATGCCCAAGCCGGTCCCTAAATCCAACACAATATCACCTGATTTTACTGTTTCCATGATAGCTTTTCGATAGGATTCCGTGCGTATTTTATCGGCTATCATTTTCTGATGGTCTCTAATCATGATGGTGCTCCGGATGATTCTCGCCCTTGGCAGGTTCCAAGTTGATAACGATTTTAGTTTTGCCAGGTAATGTTTCAGATTTGTGTATTCTAAATCTTTTTGGGAAATTTCCACAAATTTATAACACTACCGTTTTGCCAAAGTGAATCTCGTTGTCATGAACAGGTAGTGGTGCAGGTTTTTTCAGCACCAACTTCTCCCCTTCTACTGAGGATGAGTGTGAAAAGTGCCGATGAAAGTTTCCTCCTGCGCAACGTCGTAGTTTGGCTCTACATCGTCTGCAGTGCCAGCGACTGGATAGGTAAGCCGCGCCTTCCCTTCGAGACCGCGCACGAGCATCGCCGCGTGCTCCAAAACTACCCCCGTTGCGATGTTTCGGATGCTTGCATTCCACAACTGCTTCATGGTTCGTCGAATCCCTGTCAACTCCAACGTAGCAGGCAATTTGGCACTGGGACACCGCCCATCGACAAAGCGCCGCAGAAACGTTGTTAGTTTCATTTGTGATTAAACCTCGATGCTCTTGACAACAACTGTAAGAATATCTCCAGTTTCAAGATTCACCGATTCACTCAATTCAACAACCAAGCTGTCATCCGATTGCGAAAGGGTTGCATCGATTTTCGCTTCATTTTTTGAAACTGTAACTTCAAGATTCCGAGGCATCTCTGCTTTTGTCCACGTCAATCCAAAGCGCTGCAAAATAAGCGAACCGTAAAGCGCTTTGAGCTGTTCCATTTGACCTGATTCGTCCACTTTCTGTGTAAAAACGCCCCATCCACTGCCAGTAGACCAGAAGGTGCGAAAATTCTCGGCGTTGATGCGCGGGGCGAATTGAAGCATCTTTTCGGGCGCAGAATAGTGATAACCGGACAGAGCCAACAACACGGACCAACTCGCCATCGCGCGGGCGTAATGGTCGCCGCATTCAAATTCGTTCCAAGGATTTCGTCGGATGCCGTCATGTCGGTCGCGGACGCTTTTGACAATGGAAAGTCCCTCAAGCAACATGCCCTCGTAGATTAAATGCGCGGCGACCTGGTATTCGATGCCCGTCCAAACTTCGTCGGAATAGACAAAAGGCAACGCCGGACGCCCGTCTTTCGGCCATGAACAAAGCAATAGTCCTTTCTCATCGCTTAACGCATAGGTGCGCTGGCAATTTTGGTGGTTGTATAAATCCGTCTTGAAGTTGTACGCAAAAATGGATGCCAGGGCTTGCTTGACATGCTCCTCTGGCAACAGATGTCCCAAGCCGACGACCATAGCAAACCACTGCCCAAGCAGTTGGTCTGATAGACAGCCTGCGCCGTATTGATATTTGGGCGCCTCTGTCTCGTCGTATTTCTGAATGTAGAATTCGCCGTTCCACAGTTCGCTATCGAGTTTCTGCCGACCCTGTTCGTATAGGTCGCGATATTCTTTCGCTTTTTGGGGTTCTCTTAGAGCTTCAGCCATTTTGGAAGCCGCAAGCAGTGCGCCGAGGTAAAATGTCCCCATCATCGTATTCGGGCCATAGAACTCAATATCGTATGTGTTATGCTGTTCGCCTTCCATAACGCCATCTTTGTCCGCGTCCCAACTTGTCCACGCAAATTCCAACGCTCGCTTGGCGTGAGGCCACATCTCCCTCAGAAATTCTATATCGCCCGACCTAAGCCATTCTCGATACAACTTCATGATACAGCCCATCTGTCCATCCGCCGCGGGTTTAAATTTCCAAGTCACATTAGGTTGCAGTGGAATCAGCGAGCGAAATGCCATGTGTCCGCTGTCCAGAGTGTTGAAGAGAAAATCGGTGCGCCGCATACTTCGTTCCAAAGCGGGGAACAGATGCGCGACGGCTTGTTCGTAGTTGTAGACATGCGTGCAATTCATCGGACAGCAACCCTGTTCGGGGCTACATCCCTCAAACCCGTGAAATTCGCCGTTATCGAGGCGCAAACAGGTATTCGTCCGCATTGTGGACATCTGACTTGAAACCGCATCCAGAACATACGGCGGCATCGTACTATTGAACAACGCATCGTGGAATAGACGCGATTCGCTTTCCAATCTCTCCAGATTTTCCAGGGTGTATCGCGCAACATCCCAGGCGTCAGAGAATTGCGTAGCATAGTAATTTGTGAGCGGCTTCCTTCGAACTTCCTCTTCGCTGTTCCATTCATTGAGACGGGTGGGGAAGTACCAGGAAAGCGCAAAGGTCAGAGCGACTTCCTCGTATGATGGCACTGTTGTTAGCAGTCCAAACGAGCCGATGTCTGTCCTACCGTCGGGGGATGGTTCTGATTCGACCGGTTCGAGCTTTCCATCCGCGGTAAAGTCATCCCAGAAAATCTGCAAATCGTCAAACCACCCCGCGCGAGTCCAATGCGCGGTATGCGTCACATCCTCTCCAATCGCCGCCAACGCCATCGAACCGAAACGCGGGTCATCCTCCGCATATTTTGACGACGTCATGTTCAAACCGACCAACTGCCCCTCGCGTTTAAACTCGTTGAGATTTTTCCCAAAGATGGCGTCAGTCACACCGGAAAGTGAACCGACGCCGTTGTAGCCCACCGCGTTGAACAGCGAACCGATGACCGTCGCTGCCACAGGTTTACCCGTGAGGTTCTTCAGACGATACCGCAAAATCGCGACGGGAATTCCAGAATCTTTGTCGTTGAGCGGAATGAATGGATTGAATGCTTCGAGCGTGACTTTCAATGGCAAATCATCATCGCGAAATTCGATTTTCGCAAACGGATATTCGCCGTAAAATTCAGACTCAGCGAGCCGCGGCAAACCAGGGACGATTCTGCGGTCAAAACCATGTCCCCCAGTATACGGAGGCAAAATCTGACTTTCGAAAACTTTCGCTACCCCCGGTGAAC
Source organism: Candidatus Poribacteria bacterium (assembly GCA_012961655.1). Classification (GTDB taxonomy): domain Bacteria; phylum Poribacteria; class WGA-4E; order DTYX01; family DTYX01; genus DTYX01. Next base: position 11,695 of record DTYX01000016.1, on the reverse strand, counting down.
CCGGCGTCTGCGCCCGGATTGCGAAAAAGGTCATCGGCAAAACCTTACCGATGCCCGGACGGTTAAAAATTTCCCAATCCCTTAAATCGCCCCGTCCACCGAGCGAAACTGCGCCTGTACCAATTCCGCCTAACGGAAATGCAACTTGCGCAAGCGACGCTCCGGTAAATGACCGCACACTGCCACTCGCCAACAGTTCCTTGGGAGAATAAGGGATGTTTTCATAACTAAGCTTTGTCATTGTATCAAACTCCTTTATATGAGATTTGAAACGTGAATAAAGTAAAGAATTACTTTCACATTTCATAGATGATGTTCTGGCCTAGTGTGGTCGCCAACCTCACCGCGCATCACCTCTACGGCATGCGGCAAAGCGGGCAGGGCAACTTCTAAACATTCTCCAGCGCCTTTGGGACTTCCGGGTAAATTGATGATGAGGGTGCGTTTTCGTATCCCCGAAATAGCGCGTGATATCATAGCCGCCGGCGTTTTCTTCAGGCTTTCCGCGCGCATCGCTTCAGCAAATCCTGGCACCTCTTTGTCGATAACCTCCGCCGTTGCCTCCGGCGTGACATCGCGCGGCGAAAGCCCCGTTCCACCCGTCGTCAAAACCAAATCGACTTTGACTTCATCTGCAAGTTCCAGTAGTTTTTCTTTGATGATTTCTTTTTCATCGGGAACAATCTGATACCAAACAACTTCAGCATCTAAAGCTTTGAGCGTTTCAACAATAGTATCGTGGCTTTTATCCTCTCGTTCGCCGCGTGAACCTTTATCGCTTGCTGTTAGAATCCCTACGGTTATTAATTTAGACATCGGATTCCCTCCTCAAAAAATCTTGGCAATAGTAGTGTATTTAAAAAGCACGGGAAAGTCAAGAACTTTTGGATTTCTGGACTGACCCGAAAATTCGGTAAATGTGTCGCTGTCACTTGTGATTCATGCAATGCTCTCTCAATTTTCGGGTGAACCCAGCTTTTGGATTTTCTATTAGAAAAAAATTTGACAGTAAAAATTTTCGATGATATAATCCAACTAGAGGAAACTGATAAATTTTATAAGATTGGCTTTGGACACTGACAAGATATGCTTATGAAAATTTCCATACGAGTAAAAGTAATTATAGCTTGCATAATTTTATTAGTCTTGGTGATAGCCGTATACTTTTGGGGGGTTACAGGTATTTTAGTCATTGACATATTACCGTCAGGCGCAACTGTTGAAATCGATGGCAAATTTGTCGGCGATAGCCCAATTCGCAAACGGGTATTTGTTGGCACACACCGAATTAAAATTGTCAAAGGCGGTTACGGTCCACTTATCCTCAGAGGGATTCAGGTCGAACGCGGCAAAAGGGTCGAAATCTCTCGGAAACTCCCCTCGTTAATTCGGTCCAATCCGCCTGGCGCTGAAGTATATATCGATGGTGAATACAAAGGCAAAACTCCTTTGCCCTTTGAGTTTCAGATGGGTTATCACCGGGTGCTTCTGAAGAAGCCCAAATATGTAGATGTCGCCAAAAGGTTTTTCATCGCCGATATGGTGATGAAGCCGATGCCTGTCTTTCATTTAACGCCAGCCGAAACTGTATATCCTGTAAACATCAGTTCCAAACCCGCAGGCGCGATAATTTATATTGAAGGCAGTCGAAGGGGCGAAACGCCCAAACAACTTCAACTGCCGGCTGACCGATATCCCATCCGCATATTCAAAGAGGGATACTACGAAATTACCGATGAACTGGTCATCCCGGATATGAAAAGATACAAAATAGTTTTAAAACCAATCATCTTTTACGGCAGCATCTCCGTCAATGCTCAGCCTTTTGCGATAGTCTATCTGGACGAACAGAAGATAGGTGAAACACCGATTGAATTGGAGAAAATTCCCGTAGGAATGCACACAATCAGACTCACTAGAGCAGGATTTGTTGACATCAAACGCAAAATCAAAATCGAAAAGAACAAAAAATACAAAATTGGCATTAAAGCTGATGAATGGCTGCTCGAATGGTGACTATCTTGAAAGAACTTTCTGAAACTTGCTTATTATGAATATTATTGCAAACTATATGGAATCGAGGTAAGGAAAATAAGATGAGCATAGAAATTCCCCATGAAAAAATTCGTTGTAGCGGCGTGCTTCTGTGCCGCCACTTTTGTTTCAATGGTAAGACGGCAAGGTGGCAAGAGCGCTGTACATAGAGTAGAGTGGGAATTTGTATAGGCGATGTGAAATTCCCGATTTTCGTTGACATTGAATTTCAGATACAGTACACTAATAAAAGATTGACCTAACACTTGCGCCGTTGGGATTTCAATTCAACGTTACCAAGGGCAGCTTGCTTTTCACTAAGGACGAGCGATTGCATCAGGAGTTTATTGAACGTGTCTGGATGGAATATATGGATTTCAATTTTTTATCGAGAGAAATTCTGCGGGAGGCTTTACGATAGAAACTGAGTTTTTAGGAAAAACTCGGTTTCTGATTCGCAAGTAGCAAGTGGGGGGATAGAGATGATAGATATAGAGAAAGTGAAATCAAGAATATTGACTATTAGAGAGAATGTCGCCAAAATAAAGCAGTATACGGTGAGGCTATATCGGATAAAATTTGAAATCGATAGGTGAGATACTATTGCTTGCCATAATTATCAAAGATTTGCGCGCATATTGGAGAAAGCAAAGAGTACGCAATATCCAAATCATATACGTTGGTGCATTATCGATTATGCTATTTTTAATGGTTATCGAACTATCAGCGCGGGGCGGGTATAATGTCCTTCGATTAGACTATGGCAAGCTCATTTTCTCAACATTTATCGTTGTTGCATTCCTATTGCTGATAGCTTTAGCGACTCCGATTTCTGTGATTCTCAGTCTCCTTGAAGATAAACAAGATGCGAATTTTGACCTGATTCTGCTCATTCCGTTAAAAAAGTCGTATATTCTGCTTGGCAAATTGATAGTTACAACGCTTCATGCGATTTTTATGCTACTTAGTTGCTTACCTTTATTGAGCCTTTCTGTGTATACAGGTGGATTACCTTTAAGCCAAATTGGATTAGGTTCTCTGATTATTTTTGTCACAGTAGCAACATTTAACCTGATAGGTATGCTCTATGCTCTCATCTGTAAACGCGAAGCGATGGCGATAATTTTGAGCTACACAACTATCTGCATATTTATGTTCGCACCTTTGCTTATAATGATATCAGCTAAAGTATTTGATATTAATCTTCAATCCATACCTGTGAGAATAACTAAGGTGTTTAGTCCATTGTACGCTATGTTGTCTCTGCTAGGCGTTGTCAGTGAAGCGGTGAGAATCTTTTTGCCGAGTTGGCTGGTAACGTTAATTTTATATATTTTGATTTCGGTAACTGTGTTTTATGGAATTAATCAGAAGTCTTAGATACCGTGGGACTTTACAGAGACGAAATCAGAATTTAAGTTCTTGCTTGAAAGACAAAGTTGATTAAATCAATTTTAAAAAATCTAGAGGGGGAATATAAGTTGTTAGATGAAGATATCGAATTGGATGATGAAGAAGAGGAGCTAGAAGAATTTGAAGAGGCCCCAGAAATATCTGTAAACACAGAAAAGAGAACAGATGAACTCAGAAAACAACTTGAGGCTATTCCGACTAAGGGCGCCAACTTTTATATGGCAAATAGCTTTTATTACGAGGCTCGGGATTATGAAGCGGCTATTAAGATGTATAAAGCTGCCATAGCTGAAGAATCGGATGAATTGATAGTGGCGAAATCATTGTATTATATGGCTGAATCTTATGTCAAGCTCAAAGAATTGGATGATGCGATTGCAGTATTTGAAGATTTAGCTAAGAGATTGCCTGACCATTATTTAGCATCTAGCGCCAAAAGAAGAATTGCTGCTCTCAAAGAAGAGATGGAAATTACGTCAAACTTTGGTGGAGGATTGGAAAATGGATAGAATGGTAGATTTACGGAGTGATACTGTAACAAAGCCTACTCCCAAGATGCGCTCGGCTATGATGTCCGCGGAGGTTGGTGACGATTGCTACGGTGAGGATGCAACGGTTAATGAGTTGGAGCGTCTAGCGGCGGAAAAAGTTGGCAAGGAAGCGGCAGTTTATGTGCCCACCGGCACAATGGGTAACACTGCGGCAATCCTCTCCCATACTCACCCAGGGGATAACATCATTGTGGATATTGAATGCCATATCTACTATTATGAACGCGGCAATATGGCATCGTTGGGAGGGGTTATGCCGGTTGTAATGGCTTCCGACGATGGCTGTCCAGAACCGGATAAAGTCGAAGAGTACTTGCAACGTGATGTAACGCGATTCCCCAGGACAGGTCTGGTCTGTCTAGAAAACACTCACAATCGCAGAGGTGGACGAACAATTCCTCTTGAGAGAATGAAAACCATTCGAGAGGTGACAGCCAAATACGGTAGACCTGTACATTTAGATGGCGCGAGAATTTTCAACGCGGCTCACGCTCTGGGTGTAGAAGCGCGGGAAATCGCCAGCTATGTTGATTCCGTGATGTTCTGTCTTTCCAAGGGGTTGTCAGCTCCAGTCGGTTCTATGATAGCTGGCAGCGCAGAATTTATCCAAAAGGCTCGCATTGCCCGCAAACGCTTGGGCGGTGCGATGCGACAAGCGGGTGTCTTAGCAGCCGCTGGAATTGTCGCGCTTACGGAAATGACTGACCGATTAGTCGAAGACCACCAAAACGCGAAAATTTTAGCCGAGGGCTTAGCCCAAATTGAGGCGCTGGAATTGAATCCGGAAAAGGTTGAGACGAATATCGTCATCTTTGACACTAAACCGCTACGATTGACCGCCGCTGAATTCGGCGAAAAAGCAATCAAACGCGGCGTCAAGGTATCATTATATGGTCCAACAACGGTGCGATTGGTAACTAATAAAGATGTCAGCCGCGAAGATACATTATACGCGGTGGATGTGTTGGTGGATTTGATGAAGGAAACTTTGTCATGACTTCCATAAATTACTTACAAGGAGATTTCATAATGAAACTCCGTAGGTCGATTTTCATAAATCGACAGCGATATGTCAAAATCTGAATTTCGACCCACATAAATAAGGGAGGATAAACAGATGATGTTCAAAGTAACATGCACACTTATAGTGTTGTCGCTAAGTCTCAGTATCGGCTATGCCGCGCAAGACAAAGATTTGGTCGGGGTATGGCTATTTGATGAAGGAAAAGGTAATATCGTAGCTGATTCTTCTGAAATGGGGAATGACGGTGAAACAGAGGGAGACCCAAAATGGGTCGCCGGCAAATTTGGACAGGGTATGGAATTTGATGGGGTTGACGACATGGTCGTAATCCCTGATTCCGATACGCTGGAGTTTGATGAGGATTTTACTTTAGCTGTCTGGATTAATACAAAAGCCACCCCGCCTTCACCGCCGTCAATAATTACCAAAGGATACCACGATACATCGAATACAAGACCGTGGTATCTGTTGTATTATCGTCCTGCTGGCACTATCACCATGTACCTTAGAAATCTTGCCAACCAGAATTCCGTCGCTGATGGCACAACAGCTATCAATGATGGCAAATGGCATCATGTCGTCGGTATGAAAGCAGGCGATGAAGTTAAAGTGTATATTGATGGCAAGGAAGATGCGTCTGTTCCCCTTGGCGGAAAAGATAAATATGGCAAAAGCGATTATCCTCTAGTATTCATGAGGCATTATGACCGCTTTCTTGCAGGTGTAATAGATGAAGTTGCTATCTTCAAAAGGGCTCTTAAAGAAGCTGAGATTGAACAGCTTATGGAAGGAGTTAGTTCTATGCTTGCCGTGAATCCCAACGACAAGTTAGCAACAAGCTGGGGAACGATTAAGAATAGCATCAGGTAACCTTTCATAAAATTCCAGCGTCGGCGTGGATTTGCCAGCTCAGTCTGGATTGCTAAATCCAGACCGCCGAGCGCAAATCCATGTCACGCATCTTATTTTCATCTTTCTCAACTCGCCCGATTTGTGTGTCAATCGTGTCCGCAAACTGTCATTCTGAGGCTTGGACTACATTCTCATTTAATTATGGAACTTTTTGAACAAAAATTTCAGCGAGATATAAAGAAATCAGGACCGCTTGCCAATAGAATTCGGCCGAACAACTTTGAAGAGTTCGTCGGACAAGAAGAGATTCTGGGAGAGAGAAAACCGCTCAGACAAGCGATTGAACAGGACAAGATTTCTTCCTTCATTCTGTGGGGCCCACCGGGTTCCGGCAAGACAAGTCTGGTGAATATTATTGCAAATTTGACCAAAGCGCATTTTGAGCGATTCAATGCGACGACTTCCGGTGTTCCAGAATTGCGCAAAGTGATTCAAGATGCTGATGAGCGGCGCAAACTATACAATCGAAAAACTATCCTCTTTTTAGACGAAATTCATCGTTTCAATAAACTGCAACAGGACGCGCTGTTGTCATCCGTAGAGAGTGGTGTCATCACACTGATAGGCGCCACTACGGAGAATCCATCCTTTGAATTGAATTCTCCCTTGCTTTCCCGTTTGCAAGTTTATCAATTGAAGCCATTGGACGCTGAAGCCATCAAAACCATTATCGACCGCGCGCTGAAAGATAAAGAGAGAGGGCTGGGCGAATATCGCGTTCAATTGTCAGAAGAAGCCATGGACCAGTTAATTTTCATCGCCGATGGAGATGTGCGTCTGGCGCTTAATGCGTTAGAGTTAGCAGTCCAAACGTGTAAGCCCGATGAAAACAACGTTCGTTTTATAACCGCCCCCAAAATTCAAGCGGCGGCGCAGAAGAAGATTCTAAAGTATGACAAAGCAGGCGAGGAACACTATAATCTGATTTCCGCCTATATCAAGAGCATCAGAGGTTCTGACCCGAACGCCAGCATCTATTGGTTGGCGCGAATGCTGGAAGCTGGCGAAGACCCCAGGTTCATCGCGCGGCGATTGGTCATCCTCGCCTCGGAAGATATCGGCAACGCAGACCCACAAGCCCTGGTCGTCGCGACGGCAGCCGCGCAAGCGGTCGAATTCGTAGGTCTGCCGGAAGCGCAGATTAATTTAGCGCAAGCGACGACTTATCTATCCTGTGCGCCGAAGAGCAACGCGTCATATATGGCATTACTAGCTGCTCTGGAAGATGTCCGACGCTTGCCCGCTTATCCCGTCCCGCTACATCTGCGCAACGCTCCAACACAATTGATGAAGGAATTGGGATACGGCGAGGGATACAGATATGCTCACGATTATGAAGGCAATGTCGTTGAGCAGCAATATCTGCCGGAAGAACTCAAGGACAAAGTTTACTATCATCCGAAGTAAATCGGAAAATAATAAACAAAGGAGATAATAACAATGACACGCAAAAATTTATTTATCCTGGCTATAGTCGTATTGCTGGCGAATATGATTATGCCTGCTGGAACAAAAACAATTTTTGAAGACGATTTCAGCGGCGGTAAATTGGACAAAAATTGGGTGCTAGTTCCTGGTGCTGGGAAAATCGAATTAACGAAAGATAAACCACCAGAGTATGGGCCTGATGTAATGAATATAGACAGCCCAAGCGGAAATACCCTAGCTTTTGTCAAAGAGATTGATGTTAAATTCACCGATGGCATCATCGAAATCCTTTGGATCGATACACGACTACCCGAAGACGTTGATGGTCCCTTAGTTGCCAGAGCCCAAAGCATGGATGAAGCAGGCTTTAATCAGAGTTACCTGATTGAATGGGATACTGATACAGGATTGCATCTTGATATTCTCGGCGGCACTGGTGTCCAAGACCCAAAGGGAAGTATGAGCGAAGGCGACTGGGTTTGGTTGAAATTCTGGCTTGAGGGGAATGAACTAAAAATCAAAGGTTGGAAGGCTGGCGAAGCTGAACCAAAGAAGTGGACATTAGAATGGGAGGATTCAGCTAAAACATACGAGTCCGGCGCTGTGGGATTGAGAGCTTGGTCGGGCGGCGCTCATGTCGCTTTCTTCCGTGTCACAGATTTAGAAGGTCCTAGCGCTGTCGAACCACAAGATAAAGTTTCAGTAACGTGGGGCAAAATAAAGCGCGATTCACCTTGACCCACATACTTTGTTTCGCCATCAAAGCTAATGCGTTATGTAATGCAACGACCAGGTCGTTGCATTACAATATGAGAAAGGAATAAATTCGTGTATATCGCAAAAGTCATCGGCAAAGTAGTATCCGTCATCAAGCATGAGCATTATGAAAATAAGACGCTGTTGCTGATTCATCCGCTGAATATGGAGAATCAATTAGCAAGCAAGCCAACTATCGCTGTCGATTATGTCGGCGCGGGAGAGGGAGATATCGTCCTCGTCGGCGCAGGCCCTGGGACGGCGGATGAAGTCTTTGGGCTTAAAAATGCCCCCATTCGAGAATTGGTTATGGGCATCATTGACCGATTTGATGTATGCGATGAGGAGCGTTGAACCTGCTCACAATTTGATAGCAGATGCATTAGCAATGAATCAAAATGTGATACTTAATGCGTAAAACGTAATACGTAAGGTTTTATATCTCACAAATCAACCTTCGAGCGCTTTTTACAGCAAGGTAGGTTGGCTTGGATGCCGCGCAGTGTTGATGAGCCAATTCCATCGCTTCTTCGACAGTCGTTACAGCGTGAATGTATGAATCTTGAAGTTGACTGGCTAAATCTTCATTAGTCACGATAATTACAGTTGCCTGCTTTTGTACAATTGGTTTGGCGAGGATGTATGCGCCGTGCGCGCCCAGGCTGAACATCTCCCGTTTTTTTGCGTCCCGCACCACGTCTTGTGGTGTTTTTGTCAAAAGCCACTTTTTAAAAGTTCCCTCCGCGCCCCAGCCATCGGGACATTCGGCGAGCAGAATAATTGAGCCGCCCGGATTCACTGTCTCCATCGCTGGGATAATCGCTTTCTTGCCCTGCACCAAATCCCAATCGTATGGATATCCTCCGGGGCTTGAGATGACAATGTCAGCCATTTGACCTTTAATCCGAAAGATTTTATCGGAATCCGCGCATGCTAGGCGATGAGCTTTCACCGAATCGCCAGAATAAATCTGTGTGATTCTGTCTCCGCCATCCAGTACTGCGCAGGTCAGCCAATCGAGCCGAAAATGTCGCATGAATTCCATCGCATCTTGATGCATTGGATTATCGTCCAATTCGCCGGTGCGTGTGTCGGAGTGAGTGAGCCAGTAGTGATTAGCGTCGATGCTGGAATAGTGAGCAATGCCCGGAATAATCAATTTCCGACTGCCCGAATATCCCATCAGGTAGCTGGGTTCAATATAGCTTATGCCGCAGATGAAATCGTGTTGTTGAATAATCCGATTGATTTTAATCGGCGTTCCTCTGGACGTATAGCCGAAATCGACGTGAATGGAATCGTCGAATGCGTCATGCTGGACAACGGGATAGGCGTCGAAGATTTCAGGCGTTAAAAAATCACGTAACGCAGTTTCAGTCATTGGCCCATGCCGTCCCAGGCTGATGCAGATAGTGACGAAGATATCCATTTGCCGGCAGAACTTTAAAAATGGACGCATTAACGGTGTCGGCGAAGGACGGGTAATGTCTACCGTTAGAATCAAAGCCGATTTGACCCCTCGAAGCTTATCAACTAATGGAGGACTGGCGACAGGATTAGCAAATGAATGGGATAACGTTTTTTCTAAATTTGCCAGCGGCTCCGCCTCGCGAGGCATCAAAACGCCGATGTATCGGTCTGAAGGAATATCAAATTCATAAACATCTTTTCCATATTCTAACTGCACTTGCGTATTCATGACATTTTCCTTTGAATGCATAGAAACCGAGTTTTTGGGAAAAAACTCGGTTTCGCATCTGCCTCCTGTAGCAATCCCGATTTCGTAAATAGCGCACAGTCAGACCGGGATATCCGCTTTTCGGGGAACTCTACCCTGGCGCGCTATTAGCTAAACAAATCCTCCTAATTCCTCCAATGCAAAAAGCTGCTAGCTGCGAGCAGCCGGAAGCTAAAAGCGTTAGGCTACAAAAATTGGCACGAGTAATTAACATAAAGAAAGAATGCTAACTTAGCAAACAAACCATTCAGCATAACCCTTTGCTCGTCCCGAAATTGTCATACTCATAAGATACAACTTGCCAAGAAAGCTTTATCTATGAAGTGGCGTCGCGGCTGCGATAGGATAAATCAAGCAATTCAACTGTATGCATTACCCGCATGTTCAAGTTATGTTGCTTAACCCCAAGGCCAATTTGGATCAGGCAACCGGGGTTACCTGTAACAACTATTTCCGCATTGGTCTCGGCGATGTTCTTCATTTTATCCTCCAGCAACCGCATAGACATCTCCGGTTGCAGAACATTGTATACGCCGGCACTGCCGCAGCATCTGTCCGCTTGTTTCAGTTCGACCAGTTCTAATCCCGGAATGGATTGTAACAACATTCGCGGTTGTTCCTTGACTTTTTGCCCATGCAACAGATGGCATGGGTCATCATAAGTCACTCGGTGTACAATTTCGCCTTGTGGCGGTTTGACTTCTATCTCCGCCAGAAATTCACTAATATCCTTCACCCTGCGGCTGAAGTTTTCCGCTTTTTCGGCATAATCTGGGTCATCTGCCAGTAAGTGTGAATATTCTCTCAACGCCGCTCCGCAACCAGCGCAATTCACGATGATAGCCTCCACATCAATTTTCTCGAAGATGTCGATATTTTGACGTGCTAGTCTAAGCGCCGGTTCTTTTATACCGCTGAGGGTATGGAGAGCGCCGCAGCATTGCTGCTTTTGTGGCGTAATAACTTCGCAACCGTTTTCCGCCAGTACGCGCGCAGTGGCGAGATTAACCGACGGAAAAATATGAATCATCATGCAACCTGGGAAAAACCCCAATCGATGTTTTCTTTCTCCTTCAGGCGGAATTACCTTTTTGAGTGAATATTTCAATAAAGGAGACGGAATGTTGGGTAATATCTTCTCTGCTTCTCCCATCCGTCCCATCAATCTCATAATTCCCAGATTGCGCGCCAACCAACGAATGCCGAGACGTTGATATAACCAAATCATCCAGAAGGTAAATCCGAGTAGTTTCTGATTTGGGAATAGCCTTTTAAAGACAAAATTTTGGAGGATACGTTGGGACAGCGGACGCTTGAAATTTTTTTCAAATACTTCTCTAGCTTCCTCAATCAACCTGCTATAGTGGATTCCGGAGGGACAGGCGGTCTCACACGCTCGACAAACCAGACAGCGGTAAATATGTTCAGCGAATTTTTCATCGACAGGCAACCGCCCATCGACAAGCGCTCGCATGATGTAAATCCGCCCGCGGGGTGAGTCCATCTCCATGGATAATTCCCGATATGTGGGGCAACTAGGCAAACACAATCCACAATGAGCGCAGGCTAACAACATCTCATCATCTATCGCTTCGATAGCTTTGATTTCCTTTTTTTCTACAACCTTGGTTTCCTCTTTTTGGGTTTCCTTTAGCATTTTATCTCGTGTATTAACCTCATTATTTTGAAATAAGACAAAGGTGGCATCTGCCCCATCGACTTCCCCCTTTAGTAAAGGGCAAGTTCCCCCCTTTCATAAAGGAGGGCGCAGGGGGGATTTCAGCTGGTTAAGTAAGTTCGAATTAAGTTTGTCCACTTTTGTCGAAAGAGATTTCCCTG
>DTYX01000015.1 GCA_012961655.1 Candidatus Poribacteria bacterium | reverse complement strand
CTTTCCACTTTTCTTGGTGGGGCCAGTTTTGGAGATGTTTGCGCATGGTTATACGATGGAAGAGATACTGCATAAATATCCCAATCTCACCTTCGAGATGGTCAAAGATGCACAATTGCTGGCTGTGGAATATTGGGAAAAGGATTTCCCCGGAAAACCGCAACCGTGGGAGGAGAATATTATGGAAATTTTAGAAAACGCCAGCGACGAGGACTTACTACGCATGATTAATGAAGAGACAAAAGTCGAAGGTGTAGAATTCGGCAAATATATCATAGCCAACCCCCACGTCTGTCACGAACAATTGACATTCAAAGGCACGCGGGTGATGGTAGGGCCAGTTTTAGCGATGTTTGCATTAGGCCATACGATAAAAGACATTCTTGCTGGTTATTGGAGCCTTACTCGCGAGATGATTGAAGAAGCACAGTTGCTGGCTGTACAATACCTGGAGAAGGATTTTCCCACTAAACCGCAACTATGGGAAAAAGATACTTCGCTTCCCACAAAGGAATTAGCCAGAGGAACAACGCTTCGATTGGCCCTCACATTAACTCATTGAAGCTATAACAAAAGGAAAAATTATGACAGATAAAATCCAACCAGGCTTCGAAGTCCAACACGATTCTGAACACGGGCGAATTGGAAAATTGACTGTGGTGCGAGGCGGAAAGCCATTGCCGGCGATGTCTACACCGATGCTATATCCCGTTGTATGCTTGATGACAGGAGTTTCACCACGTGGGGGCGGAATATGGAAATACGTTTTGCGGAATTTAATCGAGAATGATATTCCGTCGCTGTCCCAAGTCTTGCACTTTCTGGACTTTAATCTTGAGTCCAGGCATCTGCTTTACTGGCGGGAGAAGCCATTGCGAGAACGGTATCGTGAAGTCAAACTTGACTACAAAGCACCGCTTTTTTTGGATTCTGGAGGATTCAAGTTGCTATTCAACGCAAATTTGGATTTGTCGTCTTACGGCATTAGGAGCGATGAAAATCAAGCGGAGGATATTGTGGATTTGCAACTGGATTTGGGCGGGGATTTGGTCGCCTCGTTGGATTACCCGCTGCCGAACAATTTGGACAGAGCGGAAGCAGTGGAGCGGATGCGGAAAAGCCTTGAAAATGCGATTCAGGCTGCTCTCTACCTTGTCGATAAAAAGCAAACGCCGTATTTTTACGTCTGCTGTCATGGACAAAACCGCGACGATATGCGGCAATATGTCGGGAATGTCTTTCAACTGATGAGGGAGAATGGTTTATCTGAATATCCCTTTGGGCTTGCTATTGGCTCAATTGTGCCTCTGCGCGGCACCAGAAAGTACGAGCAGATCGTAGAACTGATTTTGGGAGCGAAAGATGGCATCCCAGAGGAAAACTATGCGACAACTCCCATCCATGTATTTGGAGTGGCTGGAAATATTATCCCGTTGCTGACTTATTTAGGCGTCGATAGTTTCGATAGCAGTTCGTACATCCAAACCGCCAGAGGTTTAAATTATTTGAATCCAAGCATAAACCGCCTTCAGCCTGTCTTTGAGATGGAGAGCATAGAATGCGATTGCCGAATCTGTCGGGATGTAGACCTGTTTGAAATGCAGCAGGCTTTAGCGGAAAACGGCAGTTATAGAGTTCTCTCATCTGGAAGATACAAAAGTGAATTTTACGCCGATATCGCTTTGCATAACTTAGAGATGGACTACAAAACCCTCAACACCATGACAGCGGCTATCAAGGCGGGTGAATCGATGGAAGCCCTTGTTCAGTACGTGGAATCGAATCCTGAAATCGGTGGGGCGTTGGAATGGCTCGCCACGAAGGATGACGCTTTGAAAACGAGAATTCGACGGACAGTTTTTGTTCGAGAACGCCGCACTGCCTATGACCCCGCTCATGATGGGCAGTTGACGTTTTTGACGGATGAGCCAACGGTCAAATTATCGTATACCCCCGACTCCTTTAGTATCCCCGAGGATTACCGTCCGCCACGGAGCAAACAGATATTACTGATTATTCCGTGTTCCGCAGAGAAACCGTATTCGCGGTCTAGGACGCATAAAATTTTGATGGACAGATTGCTAAGCGCTTTCGGCGTGAAGGTGAACTTAATTCATAAAGTTACCCTATCAGGATTGTATGGTCCAGTGCCGGAGGAATTTGAATCAGAAGAGCCAGTTTTAAAATATGAATTTCGCCTTGTTCCTCAGGATTACAAACAGACGCTCCTCTGCACTCAACGAATCAGAGAATATTTGGAAAAATACGGTCAAAACTACGACTTGAAAATTGGGTATGCGACCAGTTTAGCCTATCGCACAGTTCTTGAGGAAGTTTCTAAGACAAATAGCGATTTCATCTTACTGCCGAAAAATCCCAAGAAGCGCAGATTAAGCGAGTTTTTTAGAATACCTAATATCAACGAACTGATAGAAACTCTTTCAACAGTGATAAGTGATAAATGATAATATTCACATCTCACGCATTACGTTTCACATATCATGTCAATTTATACTCGATTATTAAAATACATTACTCCATATACTGGTTCAATTCTTTTAGCGCTTATCTGCGCTGTCATTATCGCTGTGTGCGAAATGGGTTACGTGAATATTTTGGCAAATACAGTGGACGCTTTAGTGGACACTGTTAATGTTCTGAAGCAAACCGATAAAGGGGTTGAGCGTTCCGTAACGGTCAATTATTTTCGAGCTAAGGGTTTCTTTGAGGGATTGGAATATACTATCAGAAATAAGGGCGATGCTTTGCGATTAGTATTTATGGTCGTTGCGGGAATTTTTATATTAGTTTTTATAAAAGGGGAATTTTTTTACGGCAATGCATATCTCATGTCCCGCGTGGGCTACAAGTTGGCGATTCAGTTTCGGAAGCAGATGTATAACAAAATTATTTCCGCCCCGTTGAATCTGCTTAACCGACAATTAACTGGAGACCTGATGGCGCGGGTTATTGATGACGTGAGAACTTTTCAAAATTGCATCGGTTCGACGACAAACATGTTGCGCGACGTCATCATACTGGTCGTTTTTCTAATGATGATGCTGATTATCAGCTGGAAATTGACGCTACTGGCGATTTTTGTTTTCCCCTCCTTAGCCTATCTGATAAACCGATTCGGCGGCAGGATTCGGAAGACCAGCTCGGAGATACAGAGTAAAATGGCGGATATTTCGTCTCGTTTGCAGGAAACTATTTTCGGCATGCAGATTATCAAGAGCTTCACTGCCGAAGAGGGGGAGGTTCGACAATTTGCCGAAGAGAATCAAGGACAATATCGAGTCATTATGAAACGGGTGCGTCTGACGGGACTGCTAACGCCGCTCATCGAATTAATCAGCACGATAGGCATCGCTTGCGTCTTCGGATTAAGCTGTTGGTTGGTCATCAACGGCGAATTGACGACAGGTTGGTTTTTGGGATATATCGCAATGGTCGGGAGGATTTTCAAACCCATCAAGACGCTCGGTAATTTTAACAGCACTCTGCAACAGACTTTAGCTTCTGTCGAACGCATCTTCTATGTCCTCGATTTTCCATCAGAGTCTTTTGAGTTTGAAGGCAGTATTCAGTTGCCCGAAATCAAGGGCGATGTCGAATTTCGGAACGTTTCCTTCGGTTATGGTGTGTATTCTACAAAGCAAAAAGCTCTATACGCGAACAAAGCTATTACGAATATGGGTTTGCATTGCCCCCAAAAACCCCCTTTAAACGAGGATGATTTGGTCTTGCGGCAGATTAATTTTAAAGTGAGACGAGGTGAAACCGTCGCGCTTGTCGGACATAGCGGAGTGGGGAAAACTACTCTGTTCAAGCTGTTATTGCGATTTTACGAAGTTACTGAAGGCGAAATTTTCATCGACGGTTATCCGCTCTCGAGAGTTACGCTGGAATCGCTGAGGAAGCAGATAGCCATTGTGCCTCAAGATACAATTCTCTTCAGCGGAACAGTTTTAGCCAATATCCTTTACGGCAGGCCCGATGCCACTGATGAAGAAGCCATCCAGGCTGCGAAGAGAGCCAATGCCCACGATTTTATTATGGAATTGCCGCGAGGTTATGAAACTCAAATCGGTGAACGCGGTGTTCGTCTTTCAGGCGGTGAACAACAGCGAATTGCCATCGCCAGAGCCATTTTAAAAGACCCTAAAATCCTGTTGCTAGACGAAGCGACCTCCGCTCTGGATAATGAATCCGAGTCATTAGTTCAGTCATCGTTGAAAAATTTAATGAAGGGACGAACAACATTCATCATCGCACATCGACTTTCTACTGTAATCCATGCAGATGAAATTTTCGTCTTAAACAGAGGT
>DTYX01000014.1 GCA_012961655.1 Candidatus Poribacteria bacterium | reverse complement strand
GGCGAGGTCTGGATCACCACGGCGTTCCAGGGCAACCTTCAAATAAAGATCGACGTGGATGATTTCATAGACGCCTAGGACGCGTCCGCGGAGGAGAAGGCACGGCACGGTGAAGCTGCCGTGTGAGTGTCTCTCGCGAGCGACCACTTCGTTCTGCGGCCAAGCCTTTCTCTACCGTAAGCACTGGAGGTCAAGCGGCAGTTGCCGTCGAGCATCAATTCCATGCGCCCGCTGACCTCTTGACTTAGTTCTCGCACCAGACTCAGGAATCTATCCACCGTCACGCCATTCCAAGACCATTCGGTGCCGAGGCGGAATTTCATCGCTGTGTAGCCCATTTCGATGTACTGGAGGGCTTCTTCGATTAGCTGTTCTGGCCGGTTGCGCCAATCGTAGCGGCATCCGCTGGAGGCGTAAAGTCGAACCCGATTCAGAGGTTTCTCCGTCAGCAACTCGCACACGCGCTTGTCAGCGAGCTTGCCCCTGAGGTCCCACAACGCCGTATCGATTCCCGCCACGGCAGCATCGTAAGCTCGATTAGTCCCGTTGGGATGAAGCACGATGCCTGGCTCGCTCGGCTCTTTGCCGACTAGCTCCGGCGCCAACCAATCCACCCACTCGCGAATCAAGAGCGGCCAACCGTAGGCGCTAGCTTCGCCAATACCCTGCAAGCCTTCGTCTGTATGAATCACAACGATGGCGCAGTCCGCCTTGACGGTGCGATATCGGGCTGTGAACCACTGGCGCTCCGGCTCGTGCATCCGGGATAGACATACGGTTTCTAACTTGGTAATTTTCATAGTGCCATTACTCCTTTATATCATGTCTAAAAATCTGCTCTTAGGCAAGGGATTTTTCGATTCTATCTATCTTCTCCCTTGTCAAAGGCAAGTCCGCTTTTTCAAGGACGGCGGTTAGCATTCTCAGATTCTCGTTGGAGACGAGATTCTCTGTAGACATCGCCACAGCCAACCTTTCCCCTGTTCCGGCTTCTCTAAGCATATTCAGCGCGTGTCTCTTGGTTGCCTCAGGCCCAAGGTGATACACAGACCCAGGAAATCCTATCCAGATAACTTTGTCCTTCCACACCGAGAGCGCTTCGCCGACCGAGAGGTCGCCCATCGGAGGTGGGTGGAAAGCCTCTATGATGTCAATCGGCGTTTTGGCGATTAGGTCTTTTAGCGCCTTTAATCTGCCATCCGTATGGACAGCCATCAGCTTGCCGTGATGGTGTAGTACCTTTGCCTGCTTTTCATACTGCGGTATAAAGTATTTCTCAAATAGCTTTGGATTAACCAGCACTCCATCAATATTATCGCCACACAGAACGATAGCCGCCGGCGATTTTGCGGCTATCTCATACAACGGCTCACGACTTTTTGAGATGGCTCGGTAAAGTTCTTCGACCAAATCAGGATAGTCTGCGAGATGGAAGAAAAACCGCCCCTGCTCGCTTCCGATCCAGTCTATCATCAACATCTGCATGGGCGAATGTGGCAGATGGTCGATAACAACACCCTCCTCACCCAGCCAGTCCATCGCTTGTTCAATTGGGAAGTAGTCGGCAATATATTCGGTGTTTTCAACGATGTACTTGAGCACTTTGTAATCCTCGGGCTTTTTAATCAATCGCTCTATCTGCCAGGGCGATACATCCCTCCAGCTTCGTTGCGCATGCCACTGTCCTACCCCAGGCTCTCTTTTTTCTAATAGATAGATACTGCCCACCGGCGTGGAATATGTCCGACGTATGACCGCCTGACCAGAAATTACCGCCTGCTTTTCACTTATCTCTGTACCGTGCATTTTTATGACGTAGGACGGTCTTGCCCAATTAACACCCATTCCCCTGTTTCTGCATTCCCGCTCCGCCCAACCGATCTGACTGTGTCTCCAGTAATGAAAAAAGGGCAACTTGTCGGCTCGTCCTTTTTGAGTTGCCACCATCAGCCTTTCTCGTCGCGTCATCTTTTATCCCCTCCCTCTCAGTTGAATATATTCCGGTTGGGCGACCTGCATCTCCTGCGGCATTAGTCCGTTCAGGATAGCCTCCATGTCATTGACCACGATGCGTCCGATGTTGAGAAGCGCCCCGCTGATTGCACCAGCCCGATGGGAAGAGAGAATTACATTCGGCAGTTTGCGTATCGGATGGTCAAGCGGCAGCGGCTCTTCAGGATAGACATCAATTGCCGCCTTGAAGCGGTTTTGAGCCAACATCTCCGTCAACGCATCGAAGTCCACCAGGTGCGACCGGCTCAACAAGATGAACACTGCGTCGGACGGAATTTGCTTCAGGCGTTCGCGGTCCAATAGCGCTCTATTGGCAGCGGTGGGAACGGCCAACACGAAAATGAAGCGCGATGTCGCCAGCAGTCTGTCAAGAGAAACTGGCGTCACGCCCTGTGTCAGCAGATAGGTGTCCATCAGCCACGGGTCGTAGGCCTGAATGGGACAGCGAAATGGCGCCAGCAAAGGTTTGAGGGAACGCGCCAGACCGCCGAAACCGATGAAACCCACTGGTTTGTCGTACAAAGTGAATGTCCCGCCGAATTCTGTATGGCTCCAGTTCGCTTTTCCAACTCGGAAAGCGGCGTCGTTCCAGACAATCTGGCGTGCAGCGGCGATTGCCAACCCCAACCCCATCTCAGCGACCGAAGGTCCAAACGCCGGGGCGCAACTCAAAACTCGAATACCTCGTGAAAAACATGCCTCATAATCCAAATCATTTGGCGATGGAAATCCGCCGCTGACCTCCAGAATCGCACGCAATCGAGGGAACTTCGCCACATCACCATGTCGCCAGCTGTAGCCAATCACTAACTGCTCTAAGTGTTTGCCCGTAAGCGATTCTTCTTCCCTGGCGAGTTTTCCGGATAATATGAAAATGCACAAATACCTCTTCCACTTCGTCGGGTTCAACATCGTGTTGTGCAATGTGGTCAATATTCCATGATAGTTTTACTCAAAATTTTAACATTCAAAGGGAGATATGTCAAACACAAATTCCCCAGAAACCCGTTTGCAGAAAAAAAGAAACCTAAACGACCCTTCTTGCATCTATATTGTATACCGAGTAAAAACATCGGAGGATGTTGTGAAGTCTCAAGATGCAGAATTAGTACAACGGACATTGCAAGGCGACAAAAACGCTTTCGACAGATTGGTGAGCAAGTACCAAGGCGCTGTGTACGGACTTTGTCTCCATCTAGTCGGGAATTTCGCAGATGCTCAAGACTTAGCACAGGAAGCCTTTGTGCGAGCGTACTTGGAGTTGTACCAACTGCGCGAGCCATCTAAATTTGCCAATTGGTCGTATCGCGTGACGGCAAATGTGTGTAAAATGTGGTTGCGAAAACGAAAGACCGACATCGCTTCACTGGACACGATAGTTCCAGCCGAATTCATCAGCACGTTGCCTTCGCCGCAAGAAGTTGTGGAAAACGAAGAACTACAGCTGCCAGGATAACCTTTGATGCTGGAAGGAAGTCGTATCCATCTGGATAGGTCATCCAGAAGGGCTAGCTATCAGTTCCAGGATATCTTTACGACAAGTGGCGCTAAAGTCGCAGACTCTCCAGAAGAAGTTCAGCAATTGCTGAATGTGGGTAAGATGGCCTGGGTTATGATGGATTGTCCTGAATGCAGCAAGGACTATCGCCAGATGTTGAAAAGATTGAGGGAACTCGGAACCGAGACGATTTCGTCTACACTGCATGGACTTGAGGAACACCACGACTGGTTTGCGCGGAGAAAAGGAGCCTTTCAGGATATTTTCTTATCTGCGGAAAGAGCCGCCGAAGCTGGCTTGAAGATACATTTCAACATTTATCTTGACCGTCAGAATATGAAAGATTTCACCAAGCTTATTGACTTCATTCGCAAGTTTGAAGAGAGTATTCGGGATAAAGTTAGCTTATGAGTTGGAGTGCCAGGTTTCGCAGCCGGCAACCAACGACTTCGAGTTCATGAATTATGTCACCTGCGGTCATGACGCGGAAAGTGGAATGGGTACAATCCGCCAATATCATTTCGCCATTTTGCCCCCTTGCCTTCCTTCCTTTCCCCGCG
>DTYX01000013.1 GCA_012961655.1 Candidatus Poribacteria bacterium | reverse complement strand
TAGCGTCGTTGCTTGAGCGCGGCGTCCCCGCCTGCGGTATCTGGCGACAGCGACGCTACGGGATTTTGGAATTAAGTCCCTGATAAGTCAGGGTTGTTTTGACAAAGTGTTTGTATAGCCTCGCTTCATCGTCCAGTTTTCCATCTATCTTGGGTGGCGGTATGTTATCCAACCTATATGCTTTTACCACATATTTTCTTAGCCCGCTTTCGTGAGCGAAGCTCAACGTATAGCTTACTAATAGAATTAATATAATCTCAGTTGCGTAATGAATCAGAGCAATATCGGGAATCGAGAAGTCCCAGAGCACAAAGCAGATCGACTGCCGTTGTATCGCCGCGCCAGCATCGTGCGCCCATGACAATCCACAAAAGTCTCTACCATTGCGCCTTCGGTGCTTTTATCTGGCTCCAGAACACGGAGGCAGCGATGCACCGCCTCACCGATGCGTACTTCCCACAGCCCCGCGCCGTTGGCGCTCACATCCGGCGGCGTGGGAGCAGGATTCCCATCCGTAAAATGTTGGTCGTCTATAAAACGCCATTTGCCAACGTCTGCGATGCGTATCGGCGTTCCTGGGTCATAACTCCAATCCTCATCGAAATCGTTGTCTTTCCACGTGTAGATGCTGATGTTTTCCCCTTTTGCATACAGGAATGCGTAACTTCGCAACTGGATATTCATAAGCGGTTGCCCAACTTTCCTGGCCGAGTTCAGGAACAACAAATCCGAACAGAAACTCGCGGCATTCCACCTCAAACGGAAGTTGGCAATCCCCGTGTAAACTCGCAGGAAAATTTCCTGAGTTAGGTCGAGTGATCCTTCTGAATCATGAGTGTACCGGTAAGCTAACGCGTAGATTCTTTTAGGCTTCATAGATTCGGCGGAAAGCGTCTTCATCTCCCCGCTGACAAGCGTGAATGGTCGCGATGTCGATGGTTTGCATCTTATATTCCCATTCCAATGGATTCTATAAGTTTAGACGCAGCGATGTCCAAAATATAACATAAAAGTTTAGCTCATCTCGAAAGAAAGCGTAGCCGTGTGGAGCGGGCAACGGAATTCGGAATTTAAGCGCGAAAAACGCGGGAATAAACGAAAAATACGAAAGAATCTAGCGTTTTCATGTTGATTGTCTGTATCCGCTAAAATAGGTGTCATTCCCATAGCTTCTGGACCAGCGATTCGCTCTACATTATCCGCCGAGTTCTATTCTCTGTGTTTGCTCGGCTTTTGAGCGAAGGCGACCATCACTCTGCGGGACAGTTTCCGCCTTTCAGCATCATGGGATTAAATGCCCAGCCAATAATTTCGTCCGTGAAACTGTTTCCGAGGTTGTGCAAGGGCTCAAATCTGGGATTAGCGGTGTTCTGGGATTTGCTTCGATTCTGTGACCACACAAGGAAAAGAAGGGAGGAATTCGTTCTTTGGAATGAGATTCCTTAGAGTAACGCTAACGGATTTTTCGTATACGGCGTTTTCTTTGTAATGCTATAACCGTGTTTTGTTTGATTCAGGTTTTGAAGTTTGTAAAAACGAAATTCTTCGTCATTGTATAGACAAACGACGCCCCACCTTCTGCCGAATTTCTCCACATAGTCCACCATTCGATTATAACTCGCTCTTTTAAAATGATAGTAAAACCGCTTCACCTTTTTCACCTGGATAGCAATCGAAGTGTGGTCAAATTCCATCAGCAGGTCAAATGCGCCGCGGCTTTGGAAGGATTGATAAACCAGGTCGATACCGTGTTCCAACAGAAAGGATGCTAATTGTCTCTCCACTTCCGTGCCCACCAGATAAGGGCCGGCGACGCGTTTACAGGGGGATTTAGCGCCACATACCCAAAATTCCAGAACCTTATCGGCGTAGATGTATCGGTTAATATTGACGTTGCGGATGATGTAGAACCGTTCAAGTCGTTCGAGATGATGATTGATTCCGCTTATCGGAATTCGTAAATCTTCGGCTATCTCCTCCGCCGTCCGATTTTTTTGAGAAATTGAAATCAACACCTCTCGCCCAGGCGGATAAGTCTCAACACAATCTTGAAAATATTCCTCGAAGTGGATGCGAAGCCTGCCGTGTTCTCCGAAGAAAGAATCTTGAATTCCCCATTTAATATCTTCCGGCTTCACAACTCGTCTACGTCCCGCGCGGCGACAGGCAGCGTCCAGAACCTCACGGATGCAGTATGGTTGCCCATCTGTCAGGTCGAGAAGTTGGTCGAGCAGTTCTTTTGATTGCAGAATGTAACCTTCCTCAGAGAGCAGTGTCTCTATCATCCTTTTTGCTTCGGGACGCACAAGCCCGACGATGCCTATGAGTGAGAAATGCCCAAAGAACGCTTGACGTGGATTTTCAAGGATGTATCGCAATTGCGCCAATCTTGAGCCCGTAACTATATAATTGACGCGCCTGTGAATATTCACCCATTGTGAGCGCCAAAATCTAAAAATATCTCCGATTGCGTTTCGCACTTTTTCTTGTTCACGCAGAAGCGCCGTCTCCTGAAATTCATCGAATATCATTTGGAAGTAGACATCGCCTTCATCTGCCAAATCTTCCGCAAGTCCTGTTACGCCTCCATAAGGACGCCGTTTGCCTTCAGGAAGCTGAAGTAACCATTCTACTGCCAATAGTCCAGACTCCAGGGCTTCTATTCCAAGAGAGCGTATTTTTCCTGCGATTTCTGGAAACGTTTCGCTGAACTTCGGTTCTTTCTTTGGGTCAGAGAATGTTCCAGTTTGCTTAGCATATCCCTTCTTTGTCAAAAACTCATTCATCACCGAAGTAGCCCAGTAGATATGGAATAAATCCGCATCATCGCACCGGTCGTAACAGTCAATGATGACGACGCAAATATCGGGGTGAGCGGCATAACGCCGTTTTACTTCATGAATAATGCTCGTTTTGCCAATCTTGCGCACGCCTTGTAGCGTGTAGAAACACCGCTTTTGTGGAGTTTTTACGGTTTCAACACACTTGCAAATATCTTCAACTTCCTCCTCACGGTCAAACAGGGCATCGCCAAAAACAGGTCCAGCTATTGAAAGAGACATTAATTATCCCTCTTTTTCAAACAATAATTTCAATCGATGTTTTATTATACAATAAAAGAGAACCTTTGACAAGTCAATAAATTTTCGTCTCATGCTGAGCCTTAGCAGAAACCACCAAGAAAAGTGGAAAG
>DTYX01000012.1 GCA_012961655.1 Candidatus Poribacteria bacterium | reverse complement strand
CCAATATTCAGTTTGACTTAACGCCTCGGGAAATTGAACATTTAGAAAGATTTTTGGAAATGCCTTCTTCGGCGCTATTGAGGCTTGGCGAAAGCCAACAAAGGAACGCCCTAATTATATCAGAAATAGCTCGACTTAATGACGAAGGGTATACGGTCATTATCTTTGCGTGTTCTGTAGAGCACGCAAGAATGCTTGCCGATTTGTGTAGAATAAGGGGAATCATGGCCCGTTCAATAGATGGCGAGACGGCTGAGCA
Source organism: Candidatus Poribacteria bacterium (assembly GCA_012961655.1). Taxonomy (GTDB): domain Bacteria; phylum Poribacteria; class WGA-4E; order DTYX01; family DTYX01; genus DTYX01. The sequence goes on along the minus strand of DTYX01000012.1, from coordinate 1,779 downwards.
AGATAGACGATTATGGCTGAAACAATATAAGCGCGGTGATTTTAGAACCCTCATCAATTTTGGAGTTTTGACAACGGGTTTTGATGCGCCAAACACAAATGCAATTTTGATCACTAGACCTACTGCATCGCTTGTTTTGTATTCCCAGATGATCGGTAGAGGAATTCGTGGTGAAAGAATGGGTGGCAATGAAGAATGTTTACTCGTGGATATTGAAGATAATCTGCGCGATTTCCCATCTGAATCCCAAGCGTTTAATCATTTTAAATGGAGTTAATTATGCAAGAAGCACAAAAAATAGAAACAAACACAAACCAAAATTATATTTTCCCAGCTAAAACCGGACTTATTTCCTTTAGGGACGCCGGATACAAAGATACATCGATGGCCATAGCCGAATTGATAGATAATTCAATTCAGGCTACGTGCAAGCATATTAGGGTTCTTGCTTTTGAAGAAGTAGACCACAGCGGTGTTCGAAATACTAAGCAAGTTAAAAAATTGGCTGTTTTTGACAATGGTGAGGGTATGTCCGCTGATGTGTTGGCAATCTGCCTTGGTTTCGCTCAAGGTACTAGGCTCAACAAGCGTGAGGGAATTGGCCGTTTTGGCGTAGGACTACCCCTAGCATCAATCAGCCAATGTAAAAAAACCACTGTCTATTCTTGGCAAAAAGGTGGAGACGTACTTTCTACTTATTTAGATATTCAGGAGGTCGAAGATACAGATCAGCAATACACAAACCCTGTTACAAAATCTTCCATCCCTAAAGATATTGAGCAATCTCTTGGCGATTTGATTGGTGAAACTGGAACGATTGTGGTTTGGGAAAACTGTGACCGCCTTGATTTGAAGCGCCCAAAAACTTTATTAAGTCGCATGGAGAGAGGTTTTTGTAGAATTTACAGACATTTCCTAGATGATGACGACACTTATGGTAAGCGTGTTGATATTAAGCTGCTTTCTATCGCCGGAACAGATATAAAGGAAACCGCGCTTTTGCCGAACGATCCTTTATATCTCATGACGCCTAACAATCTCCCTGGATATGAAAAAGAAGCAACTAGCGTTGTCCATGAAAAACCTATAATTAGGAATATTGAATATGCTCCAGGGCAATTCTCGAAAATAGAAATTCATTCCAGCATTATGCGGCGTGATATTGGCAGATGGCCAAATGGGAAAGCTACAGAGGCTATCCGACAACACTATAGAGCGAATGTAGGTATCTCCTTTGTACGAGCAGAGCGTGAAATCGATTTTGGGGTGTTCAATTATTTTAATCCAAGCGAATTAGTGGAAAGGTACTGGGGCATAGAAATTAGGTTTGAACCAGAACTCGATGAAGTTTTTGGTGTAACAAATAATAAGCAGAATGTCCGAGGAATTGAGCTTCTAGATAAAGAAGAAGAGGAAAACTACGATGAAGACTTATTTAAGTCTGATTATAAATTGCAGTTAAGAAGAGTTCTCAGTCAAGATATCGTCGCATTACACGCAGGTATGAAAAAAGAAATCGGCAACATGGCTCCCAAGGATGATGGGAAAGGTTCGAATAACTGGACTACACCTGGCTTAGGGGCTTCCAAACAAGCATCAGAATTGCTGAAAGGAAACCCAGTTAAAACGGGCACTAAAATAGAAGCTAAATCAAAGTCTGACATAGAAAAACAGCAAGAACGTGAAGATATTATCCGTTCAAACGATCCTTCATTGTCAGAGAAAGATGTTAAGATAGCGGCAGAAGGCTTGGAGCAACTGGAAGTGGCTATTGCGTTT
>DTYX01000011.1 GCA_012961655.1 Candidatus Poribacteria bacterium | reverse complement strand
TTTAAAGCAGGTAACACTAAACTTTTAGGCTTCTTTGTCGGGCAAGTGTTAAAAGCCACAGGGGGCAAAGCAAACCCAAAGGTGGTTAATGAACTTGTGAGCGAAAAGTTAAAATCATAAACTAAGTAAATTTTCTACTACTGCAGTCATGGCTGTTACCCCTGTACTAAGCGTCTCTTTTGGTAAAGGTGCAAACTTAGAAGAGTGTAGAGTAGGCAAATTTTTTCCTTCTTTTTTTGCTTTTGCATACACTTTTGGATCTACAGCACCCAACCAAAGTAAGGTACTTGGTATACGTGGTTCTACACGAGAGTATAGGGCAAAGTCTTCTCCACCCATAACAGGAGGCACTTCCACCAAAGCTTTTTCGCCCAATACCTTTTTATTTGCCAAGCAAGCCATACGAATCAAATATGATCTCAAGCGCCTCCTCGGGTGAATAATCGTAAATCCAATTTTCCATCGCCATCGATATCTACAGCAACTACTCCCGTTATGCCCATGTTATCGTCAATGAGGCGCTTTTTCCATTTATTTGCCTTAATATCAACGGGTTCGTAATAGTTCAGGCTGGTTCCTATGCCTCGGAAACCCGCGATGATTTCGATTTTGCCGTCGTTGTTCATATCAGCGCAGCAGACGGCATGAGCGGAGTCGAAGGTATCGTCAATGACATGCCGAATCCATTTTCCCGCGCGCAAATCATCGGGGGCTTTGTACCATACCAATTCCGTTCCATGCCACGCCTCTAATGATACAATTTCGTTGACCCCATCGCCATCAAGGTCAGCGACAAAGACATTTCCGGCATCGTGGTCGTTAATTATATGTTTTTTGAAGATCCTCTCCTTAGAAGCGTCAGGTTCATACCACAAGACGCCGTCCTTGGCAGCGGCTATGATGTCTAACCGTCCATCCCCGTCTAAGTCGATGATGTGTTTGTTGTGCAGCCGTTTGACGTTGTCATCTATGACATGCCGCATCCATCTGTCCTTCCTGGGATGCTCAGGAATTTTATAGTACACCAACAAGCCTGGGTCATCCCAGTCTAACGGTTCAGGGCTTATCGTCCCGCGCATTGTTCCCACGACAAATTCATCCACTCCATCGCCGTCGATGTCCGCAAAATGACCGCCGTGAGCAAACGATAAGTCATCGATTTTGTAGCTTACCCACTCGCTTTCTGGGCCATCCACAGCGTCAAACCATTGCAGATATGCCGCATCTTTCGCCACGCCCATGTTAAATTCACTACAGACTGCAACTTCCAGCTCGCCGTCCCCATCGATGTCGTATGTGGCAGCGCTGATATTGCCTCTGGTATTTGTGCCGATAATATGCTTCTTCCAATACGGCGCCTCATACCACGCGATAAAATAATCGCCCGTCGAGCCGACGACGATGTCCATCATACCATTGCCGTTCATATCCGCAACTTCTACGGTATACGGCGCCTTGACTGAATCTACAAGATGTATCTCGAATAGTTCCATTAATGACCTCCCTCATTTTGGCTTCGGGTTGTTCTATGGCGTTGCAGATAACGAATTGTTCCACTTTGAGTTCTTCATAGAAGTGACGATTATCGGAAACAAGGATGTGAATCCCTTTCCATTCGGCAAATGCGGCGATGAGAGCATCTTCTGATTTCAGTCCAAGTTCTGCCTGATATTTGTCAATTAACTCTTCAGGCACATCATAAGTTGGACTATAGATAATTTTTCTCCTCGTTTCCCGTAATATTTCAATCACCTCTTCAGAAGATTTGCCTGGAAAAAGCCCACCACTTTCTTTAATTTTCTTGCGCAACTTTTCAAGATGGTACATAAATTTACTCGGTCCGTCAAGTTCCGGTGGTTCATCAGGATAATTAAAATATTCATCAAGGAAACAACGCAAACCTAATTGGATGGCGTCAGAAAGATTCTCGCATCGCCCTGAATCAATAAGATGCTTCTTCAAATTATTATATAAATCTTGGCTGTGACTACTCCTTGGTCTAAAAATCTAGGCTTCAAAAGAATTTACTCTGCAAACACACAATAAATTCATCATCTCTCTCAAAGAATTCCGGTTCCCTTCCGCAGTGTTCTAACATCCGCCGTTGCATCAATCTAATGCCTGTGCCCAACCGTTCGACGTAACCCAGTTTGAGCAGATATTCCATGACCAGACGATTCCGCGAATATTGCCGATATGCGATGTTTTCCAAATTAATCGTATTGGGCAATCTTCCGGGGCTGTGTACTTCCAATCGGTCATCGAATCCAGCGATGCTGTAATCTCTGTGCGCGACAGCGTTGGTAATCGCTTCGCGCACGACGTCCATCGGATATTCTGAAATATCCACGCGTTTTGTGCCTGTGATTATCCCAGAATTTCTGGTATTTCGTTTGACAAAAACCACCGCCTGGTCAATTAGTTCATCTAACGTTCCGTCCAAGTTTGCCCGGTCGATGATTTCGTGGCTGACATCTGTGCCGCTATAGCGGGCTAAATCAATCCCGCTCTGTGGGAGGAAACGTTGCGGTTCTCTGCCAAACAACAACATTCCTCCCACAGTTGCGCGCGGTGTATCCAGCATGCGGGTGAAAATTTCCAGATTCACTAATAGATTTTCATCGACAGCATTTTGATATTCGCGCTCGTAGATTCTGGAGAAGAAACTACGCACTTTGTCCAAGTCAATATCGTCGATTGTTGTATAACTAATCGGGAAAAAATCGTATTTCAAAAAGTCACCGGCTTGAAAAAGACGGAACTGCTCTCACGCCAAATAAAATCAGCCCGCCCTCCAATTATGGACATCCCACTTCCTTCGCCGTTTCGTAGACCGCTAACAGATTTTCCAACGGCACATCGAATTGGACGACGTTGTTAGGGGCTACAACAAGTCCGCCGTTTTTGCCACAGCGTTCGATGCGTTCGCGGACTTCATTTCGCACATCCTCGACGGTGCCAAAGGGCAGAGTCCGCTGAGCGGAAATTGTGCCGTGCAGTGTCATCCTATCGCCGAACCGCTCCTTGATTTCATAGGGGTCCATGCATTCAGGCTGAATCGGGTCGATGATGTCGAAGCCAATTTCAAGCAAATCTTCCATTACTTCCATTATATTACCATCGGTGTGGATAAAGAAATGCTGCACGCCATATTCCCTGGCTTCCTCTATCAGCATAGTGTCGCGCCATTTGAAATGCTTTCTCCATAAGTCGGGCTTCATAAATAATCGAGTGTGCATAGCGATATCGCCGCCGATGCTGATGATATCCACACCTGATTGAGCGAATTGCCTGACTATTTCCAGCTTATATTCCAACAATCTATCCAGCAACTTCACCATGAACGGCGATTCTGTCGCTATGTCCATCAGGAACGCTTCCAATCCTCTGAGATTCCAGCCATCTTTGAAGAAAGTGGCAGTCCCAGCGGATACGACATAATTTTGCTTAAGTTGTTCGACACGCTCTTTTAGGCCTTCAAACCTCCCTTCAAGGCTGGGAAATTTGTATGTATCCAGATTTCTTTCGTCGGCGAGCGGATGATAGACATACCGCATATACGGACTGTTCTTACCGATGACGTGGCGGATACCCCATTCATTTTCGTAGGAACCGTCATCGCGCCGAATGCTGCCACTTCCTCCTGAACGCTCTAAAAATTCTTTGGAGGCTCGCATACCAACGCTTTTGAAATCTAATCCCAACTTTTCGGTAATCACATTGTTATCATTCGTACCAAAATGTTCTCTCAGTTTCGTCCAGACCTCTGGACGAAATGAACCGCTCAATGGAACTCTATCGGCAGTTTGATGATTCAAACATCGTAAAACTCTTTCTCTTGGAGTCATAATAATCTCCCTTTGTGACTGGACTTTAGCTATTAACTTGAATCCTCGGTTCGCTTATTTCCGAAGTTGGAGAAGAAATTCGCTTAGGCGCTGGAAAGGAAATTTAAGTAAGTTCGAATTAAGTTTGTTCACTTTTGTCGAAAGAGATTTCCATGGAACTGGG
>DTYX01000010.1 GCA_012961655.1 Candidatus Poribacteria bacterium | reverse complement strand
GACGCCAAGAAATATTATTTAATCATTATCATCTTTCTAGTAGAACTATCCACGTGTTAGGGTTAAAGGCTGTTGCTCACCTCGCGGAAATTGATGAGTTCCATCATCTCTTCACCCATCATCATTGCATAGATTTGGTTTCGGGTCAGGTAATTGGCTATATCCTCACCAATATACAGGGAAGAGAATATGGGAATGATTTTTTTGCCCGCGTACTCTGGGAAATAATCTTCAATCTGAGGCAATACCTCAATAAATGCATCGATATAATCAATCCGCGGCGTTGATTTCGTCTCATTGATAATCACCTGCTTCTCTTCGACAGCGATAACATCGAACTCTCGCCGTTTTGCGCGGTCTTTTTTGTTTCTGACCTGTCTGCGGACCATGAAGTCCTCAATGTCCCTGAATCCAAAATATTCTTTAGCAATCTGGGGAATATTAGGAGCGACGATGTCTTCGACAATTGTCCCCATCTTGTTTGCCAATTCTCCCCACTGCTTGTTCATCTGCTTTCGGTCCGCCCTTGCCTCTTCTTTAAATTCACGCATCTCATCCTTGAACTCCCGCATTTCATTTTTAAAATCCTGCATTTCATCTGAAAACCGTTTTAAGGAAGCTTGTGTTCTCATTTGCGCGTCGGCGAGTTCTATCATTATATTCTCAAGTCGATTGACTCTTTCTTCTGTGGTTGGCATCTCAAAACCTCTCTGTTGCGTTGGAAATCATTGAATAATTATATCATTTGGTTGATTGGCGGTCAATACTGATTTCATGACAGCAGAAACCGAGCTTTTCTGAAAAACTCGGTTTCTATGTAAGGTTTTACACATCACTTAGAACTTTTTCCACAATTTCGACAGCCTCATCGACGTGCTTTTCACTAATGATGAGCGGCGGCAGAAAGCGCAGAACATGGTCCATAGTGCAAATCGTCAGCAGACCGTTATCGATGCAGTTTGAAGCGACGGGTTTGCCGTCAATTTTCAGCACCAAGCCGATGATTAAACCGCGTCCGCGGACTCCTTCGATTACTTGGGGGAATTTGTCTTTCAAGTCGAGCAATTTGCCCATAAAGTATTCGCCCATTTTGGCGGCGTTCCCCGGCAGATTTTCCTCGATGACAGTAGTTACGGCTGCTATCGCCGCAGCGGAGACAAGCGGATTCCCTCCGAATGTAGCCGCGTGAGTCCCAGGCCCGAGGCTCTCAGCGATGTGCCGTTTGGTCAACATAGCGCCGATTGGCACGCCGCCTCCCAGTGATTTCGCCATCGTGAGAATATCCGGCTCGATACCGTAGCTCTGATAGCCGAAGAATTTTCCCAATCGCCCCATCGCTGTCTGTACTTCATCAAAGACCAGAAGCAAGTTGTTCTCATCGCAGAGAGCCCGTAAACCTTCTAGATAACCGGGACTCGGAACATTAACTCCACCTTCCGATTGGATAGGTTCGACAAGAATAGCGCAAGTTTCGTTATCAATGGCATTCTTGACCGCCTCAAGGTCATCAAACGGCACATATTTGAATCCGGGCGTCATCGGTTCGAACCCCTTGTGATATTTCGGCTGCGCTGTCGCTGTGATAGTTGTCAACGTTCGTCCATGGAAAGAATTTTCCATAGTAATTATGGAAAAGCGATTGGCGGCAATCTTTTCTTTGGTATATTTCCGCGCTAGCTTGATAGCAGCTTCATTCGCTTCTGCCCCGCTGTTGCAGAAGAAACACTGTTCCATGGTGGAGTTATCTATCAACAACTTTGCCAGCTTTGCCTGCGGTTCGATGTAGTACAGATTGGAAACATGGAGCAGCTTTTCAGCTTGCTCTTGAACCGCTTCTACGACTTTGGGGTGACAATGTCCTAAGCCATTAACCGCCAGACCGCCGAGAAAGTCCAGATATTTTCCGCCATCAGCGTCCCAGACGTAACAACCTTTGCCGCGCACTAACGCAAGTTGCCGTTCGCCATAAGTATTTATGATGTATTTCGTTGCCATTTTTTTTATTTCAGCCGTATCCATTACTGTTACCTCCGTCATTCTAAAAACGAATGAATTCGTTACTACTACTGTTACTTTCAAAGTCTTGGCAGCCAAAATCCACCGTCCACACGCAAGCAAGCGCCGGTGATGTAATCAGCCGCGTCTGACGCGAGGAAAGCAGCCGCTTTGCCGATGTCCTCTATACTGCCAAGTCGCCCCCAAGGTATTTTTCCCCCTTCCGCTTTCAGCTCCTCTTCGTCTACGTGGGGGACAAGCATCTAAATTGTTCCCTTAAAATGAAAGGCTACTCATACCAAGCCTTCCTAATCG
>DTYX01000009.1 GCA_012961655.1 Candidatus Poribacteria bacterium | reverse complement strand
ATATGTACGAAATCTTAGTAAAGAAAGAGATAGCAGAAAAAGAAAAACTTATGGAGGTATATACCCCAGAAATTGCCAAAAAGTGCAAAGCTGGGCAGTATGTCATCCTTTTGACACACGAAAAAGGTGAGCGAATACCGTTGACGATTGCCGACTGGGACAGGGAGAAAGGCACCATAATCATTGTCTTCCAAGAGGTAGGCAAGTCAACTTTATTTCTCGGTGAGATGCAAGAGGGCGATAGTCTTTATGCTGTGGTCGGTCCGATGGGGCATGCCAGTCAGATTGAGAATTTTGGCACAGTAGCGTGCGTCGGTGGTGGTGTTGGAATAGCTGCTATCCATCCAATTGCAAAAGCCCTCAAAGAAGCTGGGAACGAGGTTATCTCTATTATAGGCGCGCGGACGAAGGATTTGTTAATTTTTGAAGAAGAGATGAGAGCAGCCAGTAGTACTCTGTTGATAGCGACCGATGATGGCAGCTATGGAACTCACGGCTTTGTGACTGATGTTCTTAAATCTCTCGTCGATGGCGGGAAAAAGATTGACCGCGTCGTCGGCGTTGGACCGACGCTGATGATGAAATTCTTAGCGCTAACGACGAAACCGTATGGACTAAAGACGATAGTAAGTCTGAATCCGATTATGATTGACGCCACCGGGATGTGCGGCGGATGCCGAGTTAGTGTCGGCGGAGAAACGAAATTTACTTGTGTCGATGGACCTGAGTTTGATGCGCATTTGGTGGATTTTGATGAATTAATACAACGACAACAGATGTATGTCCCGCAAGAAAAGTGTTCGCTAAAGATGTATATGCAGCAGATGCAAAGGGAAACCCAGGCGAATGCGTAACGCGGGAATTTTTTGCTAACTGTAGCGCGATCTTAGATTGCGCAGACAATCTAACAGATTGTCCTACAAATTCGCACTATTCACGATTTATTTCACAATGTACAAGGAGAAGTTTTAATGTCTGAGAAGCAGAAAGTAGAATCAGATGCTACAAAAAAGGGGAGCCGAAGAACTCGAATCCCCCCCCGGCAAAAGGTGCCAGAACAGGAACCCCATGTACGAAATAAGAATTTCAACGAAGTAGCTTTAGGATATGATGAAGCATTAGCAGTTAAGGAAGCGTCACGGTGCTTACAGTGCAAAAAGCCGCTTTGTGTGGATGGCTGTCCCGTAAATATTGATATTCCTGCGTTTATCGAATTGATTGTCCAGGGAGATTATATTGGCGCGGCGCGAAAGATAAAAGAGGACAATAGTCTGCCAGCTATATGTGGTAGAGTTTGTCCACAGGAAGTGCAGTGTGAAGAGACTTGCGTACTGGGCAGAAGAGGTGAGCCTGTGGCTATCGGAAATTTAGAGCGCTTTGTGGCTGATTATGAACGTGATAAAAATGCAATTGAAATGCCTCCTATACCAGAACCTACTGGTAAGAATATCGCTATTGTCGGTTCAGGCCCAGCCGGTTTGACCGCAGCGGGAGAGTTGGCTAAGCTGGGACACAAAGTCAAAATTTTTGAGGCATTGCACAAGCCGGGCGGTGTACTCCTTTACGGCATACCTGAATTTCGTATGCCGAAAGATGTTCTTGGGGCTGAGGTGGAATATGTGAAAGAATTAGGCGTTGAAATCGAGCTCAATGCGCCTGTCGGTAGGCTTTACAATGTCGATGAGTTGCTGGATGAAGGATTTGACGCGGTGTTCGTAGCCATTGGCGCAGGGGCGCCGTTTTTCTTAGGGCTTGAGGGAGAAAATTTGCTTGGCATATATTCTGCCAACGAATTTCTGACCAGGATAAATCTCATGGGCGCATACCGTTTTCCTGAATATGATACACCGGTTATCGTCGGTGAAAAAGTCGTCGTAATAGGCGCTGGAAATACCGCGATGGACGCGGCAAGGAGCGCATTGCGATTGGGGCCGAAGGAAGTCTCCATTGTCTACCGCCGTACCAGGGAAGAGATGCCAGCAAGAGAAGCGGAAATCGAACACGCCCTCGAAGAGGGAATAAAGTTCATCACTTTAACCGCTCCAATAGGATTTTCGGGCGACGAAAACGGTTGGGTGAAGACGATGAAATGTATCAAGATGGAATTAGGCGAACCGGATGAATCCGGTCGAAGACGGCCAGTTCCAATAGAAGGTTCAGAATTTGATATGCCCGTTGATACCGTTGTCAATGCCATCGGCAGCAACATTAACCAGTTATTAGCAAAAGCAACCCCCGGTATGGAGACAGGCGGGCGTGGTGAGATTATCATCGATGAAGAGACAGGCAAGACTAGCAAAGAAGGGGTGTATGCTGGCGGCGATGTCGTCACAGGTACTGCAACTGTCATCTCGGCGATGGGAGCCGGGAAGAGAGCCGCAAAAGCTATTCATGAATATCTTATGGGAAAAACTGGGAGCCCGGAATAAGCAACCGGTTTTGGCATTTAGGTAAATTGGACTTTTTCTTTAAATCAATAGACGTGAGACGTGAAGAATCATCTCTTCATGTTTCACGTTTTTTAATATCATTCACTTGAGGGTAAGATGAACAATTTTGAGGAACTTCCCGCTATTCGCCAACTGGTGAATGCGCTTGATTCCGATGGTGAGCCGATGATTTCTTACATTTTAAAGGCTCCCTTGGGTATCAAATCAGAAAGCCAAAGACTTGGGGTATTTTCAGCTTCCTTCAATCCTCTAACCAACGCTCACGTTAAGATGATTGAGGAAGCCAAGGGAAATTATAACCTCGCTGAGATTCTACTCGTTTTGGCCAAAGCCAATGTCGATAAGGAGATATTCGGATTATCTTTGGCGGAACGGCTGTTAATGATTAAGCTATACGCCCAAAAACGCCCCCAATTTTCTGTCGCGGCTTGCAGCCATGGTAGATTTGTCGAAAAAGTCAAAGCCCTTCGTCCGCTGTATCCAAAAGGGACAGAAATTTACTTTATCATCGGCTACGATACTCTCAAGCGCGTTTTTGACCCGAAATATTATACCAACTTTGAATCAGAGCTTATGGAACTTTTTTCAATGAGCCGATTCATCGTCGCCAACCGAGGTGGAAACGATGCTGAAATGATTGAAAAATTTTTGTCTCGCGAAGAAAATCAACCGTATGCTGAAAAGATTGCTCTAATTGAATTGACGTCTTTTTACGCCAATATCTCTTCTACTGAAATCCGCAACCGTATTCAATCTGGGAAAACTGTTGATGACTTAGTGCCTTCCGAAATTTTATCTTACTTGAAAGAAACGGATGTATATTCTAAAACTGAAGTTCCGCTTCCCTGATTACAATTTTTAAAAAGAAGCTTTAAGCAATTTCACATTTTACCTGACATCAAGGGAGTTAAAATAAAAATGAGAATAACGTTAAAAATAGAGTTGATAACTATCGGGCTCATATTCATCTTTTCAACATCTTCTGCTTATGCCGTGGAAGTATCTATTGCGGAGATAACGGCGGATGCAAATGAAATAATCGAAATTCCCATAAATGTAGGAGAAGTCAAAGGGCTTTTTTCGGTTGAATTGATAGTCGAATATGATGCGGAAATCATAATAATTGGTCCAGTAAAAAGTGCAGATTTAACTAAAAACTTTCTGAAGGCAACTAACGTGGTATCGCCAGGTAAGCTCCTCATTTCCTTAGCTTCCGCTCGTACAACTAGCGGCAAGGGTGCAATAGTCATTATTCTTGCCAAGGTCAAAGATAAAATACCGTCTGGAAAAGTTAGTCCATTGAACATCACCACAGCCCGGCTCAATGAGGGTGCGATTGGAGTTACAGTAAAAAATGGTAAGCTTATCGTAGGCAAAGGCGTAGCGGTCAATGAACTGCGGAGAAGATTCATCAATTGGGGGAAAATTAAGGTGGGTTCTAAGAGTTCTAAAAAATCTATTAGGTAAGATTCGGTATGGCAAAAATCAGCACTCATTCTCGGCACAATAGCTTTTGCCATACGAACCTTTACCTATAAGCCACATGTAGTAGGTATACTTAGCCTCAAACATGCTCCTATAGTATCTGTCAATGTCGGAATTATTTTGCAATGTATCGCAATCATATTTATCACGGCCCTTGTTGTATTCTTGCTTCACAAAACCACCAAACAATGACGAAGACGCGGTGCTATTATACACCCGCAGGCGTGGTCGAAGTTGCCCTTCTACGCGGAAGGCGTACAACCGCTACGGTTGTATCGCACCGCGATTCAAAGAGCGGACGACGCGCCATCTAACCGAATCCCAACAGATCATTGACATCATCAATCGGCATTTTAGCGCACTGGCAGTGAAGTGGATTCGGGAATCGTATTTCAAGTAGCTATTTTCGGGTTGTGTCATTCAGATTTTGCCACGCCAGTATGATGTCGGTCAAACTGCAACACAGCTTTGTCGCTTGCAGGGCGGATAGCTGATTCATTACTTTCTCATCTGATATTATTTTAGTCCAGAGATCTATTAGTTTTGATGTTTCATCAGGATTGATATTATGCTTCAGGTTCTTGACCAAGCGTGGTACTGTGGAAAGAAAACTTTGCATAATTTCTCTTGCCTCTCGGTCCCGTTGTTTAGCTCTTTTGATACGTGCTCTGAGCGCCCTGACTTTATTCTTTGGTACATACTCCGACCGTCGTTTCCATTTGCCATCAACCCGCTCTCGATATTGCAAGTAATACGCGGTATAGCGGTATTGAGCGTTCTTTCCACAACGTTTTTTTCGGCGGTAGATATAACCATTTAGGCGTGGATTGGTGTAGCGGAAATTGTACACTCTCACCCCCTCCTTTGTGTAGAGGATTCTGATTAAGTGTACCTTTCTCTCGCAAAAATAGCAAGTTTTTTGCTGTGTATTGCCGCTGTTAAACAATCATTATTACGAGAAAGAAATGATGGCCGTTGGATTAGCAGCGATTAGACCAACTCGCTGCAGAGTAACGTAGCGAGTTCGTATATACATCGAATGCGCGGTGTCATCCTTGCGCGGAAGGCGTTCGACGTGTAACGTCGTCGCGCGTGCCGCGATGGCGCGTACGGACTTGTCTGATTATCTTGTCGCCCCATATCCTCGCGTATCCGCGACGGTTTATCGTCGCGCGCGTCGCACGCGCCAAGCACCGCGCAAGGAAAACGAAAATCTACATGGCAAGGTTTTTTGCTTCCTTTTGTAACACAGCGTGAGAAGCCCGTTTTTTGGTTCAATTAAGGAGAAAGGCAAACGTATCGGACGACCGAAAGCAGTGGTCGATGTTGATAGGATCTTATCCTTACGAAAGCAAGGATTGAGCTTACAAGCCATTTCCGACCGTGTGAAATACAGGTATAGCAAAGGTCGAATGCGCAATGTAAGCAAAGGTAAGGTGCATCGGGTTATAAAAAAGCATGGGCTAACGAAGTCAGCATAGAACTGGTCAAAAAAGGTTGTGAAATTGGCTAGCAAAAAATGCTTACAAAATCTGCGTTCTTATGGTATGATTTTTTCGTTCACAAAGGAAGACCTTTTGAAACAAAAAGCCGGGGCAAACCTAAGGCTCTCTGAAAAGAGGAGATGAAAGCAATGAAAAAACCCTTGGGTTGAGTAGCTTGCGTATCGAAACCAATTGCTGGGGCAGAAGTTGAACATCCTGAATCAGAGAGTGATAGGGGGTTTGGTGGGAGAGGGATACTTCCCGCCTCCTCACCCGCGGTGCCATCGCTTTGCAGGCCTTCCGCAAATCTACCAAAGCCAAATTATCATATCTTTTTTCGAGAGCAGATGAGAGGAGGAAAAGAAATATGCCGAAAGAAAAGTATCGCGTTGGAATCATCGGTTGTGGACACATCGGTGGGAATTACGGCCAGGCGTTTCAGAAGATGCCTGACCGGGTGGAACTTGCTGCTGCTTGTGACCTAATCGAAGAAAATGTGAAGGCGTTCGTCGAGAAATGGAAAATCCCGAGACCGTACACGGACATGTATGAGATGTTGTCCAAAGAAGAACTCGACATCGTCGGAGTCACGACGCACAACCGCGAGCATGTTGAGCCTACAATAGCAGCCGCAGAGGCGGGGGTAAAAGCGATTCTATGTGAAAAGCCAATGGCCCTCAACATGGCAGACGCTGATAGGATGATCGAAGCGTGTGAACAATCCGGAACTAAGCTTGCTATCGACCACACGATGCGGTTCGAGCCGAACTGGCGTCGTGTCAAAAAGATGGTGGATGAGGGCGTGATAGGTGACCTGATACACATCAAGGTACAAAACTATGGCGATAGAGGCACGCTCCTGCACAATGGGACGCACAGTTGTGACGCCATTCGCTTTTTCGGCGGGGATGCCGAGTGGGTCATCGCGACCGTTAATCGGAGCCATGAACGTGAGAGTGTCGTCAGCTTATTCGGGATGAAGAGCGGAACCACAACCTTGTTCCTTACCGGCGGTCACTGGAATTACCGGTTGGATGGGTGCTTCATTCTTGAGGGGAGCGATGGTAAGATAGAGATTCGCCCGCATCATGGCTGGCAACCCCTTATCCAGCTCTGGAAGAAGGAGAGCGGTTTGGGAAACTTCCGGGAGGGAGAACCAATTGAGGCGATAGAAAGCGAAATCCTTGGTGAATCGGCGGGAAGTCCGCCTGGCGAGGGCGCTTTTGAGGTGGTAGCTTGCCTTGATGAGAATAGGGAAAGCATTTCTAGCGGGTATGACAGTCGAGCTGCCCTTGAGATGTGCCTTGGCGCCTACGAATCGGAGCGGCAGGGACGAGTAAGAGTCTCGTTTCCACTAACTATCAAAGAGTCCCCCCTTGAGCTGATGCTCAAGAGCGGACAGCTTCCGTATGTCCCCGCAAGGGAATACGGAGGAGAGTTGGCCTGAGAGAACTTGGTGTAGAGATTACTCATATTGTCAAGTCGCCCTCCTCTCTAACATATTATACGAGGAGATGTTAGCTATGGGAAACAACTTGAGTATGTTTGAGTGGGGATTCTGTGTTTTGGCAGCCCTGGGTATGTCCGGGACAGCAAACCGGTCCTGGGCTGAGGATGCCAGCCAGGCACCGATTGATATCGGTACCCAAAAACAATTCTTCGTCGATGACGAAATCATCGACAAGATGGAAAATGTGTTCCGGCTTTTGAATCAGCCGGTAAAGTACCAGGACAATCCGATTATTGAGCTTAAGCCTCCCCAGACGGTGATGGGAGATGAGCTAGTGATTGTGAGCGGCAGCGTTATCTACGATAAGGAAGAACGCCTTTTCAAGATGTGGTATGAGGGTGCGCCCTATGATTGGTCACATAATGTCGTGGCGTATGCCTATTGTCGAGATGGAATCAACTGGGAGCTTCCGAACTTTGGTCTGATTGAATACAACGGTTCGAAGAACAATAACATCGTGTTTCACAGAGGCGAGGGTGAAATGGCGCCGGGTGTATTCAAGGACCCGGTCGCCAAGGACCCGCAACGCAAGTATAAGATGATTTATAACAGCGGCAAGGGTGTCGGGATTGCCTTTTCTCCGGATGGAATTCACTGGACGCCGGTACCTGATAAGAAAGTTGCGAAGGTGAGCGACAGTCCCAATTCAGTTCTGTGGGACCCTCAATTGAGCAAGTATGTTGCCCACACCAGGAGTAATCAGGAAACAAGGGTAGTCCTGCAAAGTGAAAGTGATGATTTCCTCAATTGGACAACCTATGGGGTAATCATGGAGCCGGACGAGAAAGACCCCCCGTGGAACAGACAGTTCTACAACATGGAATGGATGTCCTACGAGGGCGTACACTTTGGTTTCATCTCTGTTTACCACGTCCCCGGGCCGGGTCCATGGTGGGACAAGGTTGACATCCAGCTAGCTTTCAGCCGCGATGGCCGTTGCTATTGCCGTGCAGGAGACCGGCAAGTTTTCATTCCCACCGCCCCTACGCCAGGGGAATTCGATTGGGCCATGATTTATGTTATGCAGCATCCCATTGTTGTGGGTGATGAGATTTGGATTTACTACGTTGGTTTTAGCGGTTTGCACTGGGCGACGCGCCGCAATGAATGGCAGGGAGGTGCTGTTGGCCTTGCCAAGTTGCGACTGGATGGGTTCATTTCCATGGACCCCGGAGGAAGTGGCACCCTCACAACGAAGCTGATGACAATGTCGGGCGATTGTCTGATTGTCAATGCCAATGCCACTTACGCCTCAATCAAGGTCGAAATACTCGGCGCCGATGGCAAGCCAATCCCAGGTTTTAGCAAAGACGATGCCGACCCCATCACTGGCGATAGTGTGCGACATACGGTAACATGGAACGGCAGTCCTGATGTTAAGAGCCTGAAAGGCAAACCCATCGCGCTCAAGTTCTACCTAGATCGATGCAAACTCTACTCCTTTATGTTTCAAACCGCTCAGTAAATGTCCATGTTGCGGATGTCAAACGGTGGTTAGCTGAAACTGGTTAGGAGAGTAACATAATTTTATGTTACTTTTGCGATTACTGAAAAAAAATAATAAGGGGGTTCTGCGGAGCGGGATTCCCCTCCGCGGTAAATTCACAATGAAAGCATTAAAAGTCTTTTCAACTATTGCGTTAATGAGTCTGCTTTTCGTCCCCGTATTAAATGCAGATACGGTTGGACAATGGCTATTCGACGAAGGAAGCGGTAAGGTAGTTTTAGACAGCAGTGGTAACCATAATGATGGTACTTTCGTCGGAAAGCCAGAATGGGTGACAGATACCCCTTGGGGAAAAGGGTTCGCTTTAGAGTTTGATGGAGTAGGCAGTTACTCAGAATATATTGAGATAAAAGATGCTCCAAGTCTAAATGTCACCGACGAAATAACAATAGAAGCATGGTTCAAGATTACGCCTAAGACTCGTCACAATACTATTGTATGTAAAGGTGGAGAAGATCTCGCTAAAGGCGCATATTACCTCGGGGTCTTTGATGACTTTAGTATTGAGGGAAATCTTCACGTCGGTGGAGAATGGAAGTGGGCCTCGGTTACGGGAGTTGGAGTTAAACAGGATAAATGGCAGCATCTCGCTATGGTCTGGGATGGTAGCACAATAACAGCCTACCTAGATGGTGAAGAGATTGGTGAGGGAGCAGTCAAAGGGCCGTTAGATACAACAGATGACCCACTTTATATCGCCTGTTCAGGTCCTGATGGGGGGGAGGTTTATACTACTGGGCTCATAGATGAAGTCAGAATTTCTGATAAAGCGCTGAGTGTAGACGAGCTTGGGTTTAATGCTCCTCTCAAACCATCGGCAGTTTCTTCTTTGGATAAGCTTGCCTTTACGTGGGGCGCCATCAAACAGAGATAAAAGTGTGTCAATAGGAAAATGCACAGAATAGCGGATTTTCTAAGACGGGGTGGAAATATCGGGAATCTCCACACAACACACAAACATTTTCTTGTTGATTTTGCTTCTTCGTGGCCGCCTGGTTCTCCAGGCGTTTGGCTTGATACATCTCGGGCTCAAAAAGTATTAGGATATGAGCCCAGTTTAAGATGGGAGGGTTGAATTTGGAGATAAATAAGGTCGAACTAAAGCCTGCAACGAGGTTTGTCGCTCCAACTGGAACCTACCTTATAAGTTGTGGAGAGGAGGGCGACAACATAATTACAGTCTCCGCGGCGACCCTTACCTGTATAACCCCTCCAATGGTGGGGATAGCAATTTCGCTTCAGCGTTATTCGTACAGTCTTATCAAAGATATAGGAGAGTTCGTCCTCAATGTGCCTGATGTTTCGCTATTGAAAGCGGTAGACCAATGCGGGATGCTTTCCGGAAAAGATATAGACAAGTTTGACACAACCGGTCTTACCCCGGTTAAGAGTTCGGTAGTCAAGCCGCCTATGATAGCTGAATGTCCAATCAATATCGAGTGCCGGGTTAGGCACAGGATAGAGCTGGGTAGTCACGATTGGTTTATAGCGGAAATTATCGCAGTTAAGGTAAGAGAAGATTTTGTATCCAAGGACGGTAAATTGAATGCTCATTTGCTTAAACCGATAGTGACAATATTTGGGAAGTATTTGAGCGTTGGAAGCAAATTGGTTGAGCACGGGCACTCCCAACACACAAAGTGAGTAATCCTCGTCGCTGTGTGCTTTCATCCTTTCTTTGCATTTGATTATAGTAGAAATATGGATGCCACTCAACAGCAACAGGGGGATTCCTCGATTAGCCTCAAGTCCGTGCTAATCGGGTTCATCCTGATGCCCGCAAACTATTATTGGCTGACTCAATTGGAAGTCATACGGTATTCATTTCCGACGGCTGTGGCGCCGGTCTATACTGTTGTTTTCAATCTGCTCCTGTTGCTTTTTTTGAACTTTTTATTGAAGAAGTTCCTGCCTTTCTTTGCTCTGAGTCGTGCTGACCTGTTGGTCGTCTATGTCATGTTGACTGTGACATCTATCCTCTGTTCATCCCAGGGCACGATGGTAGTTTTGTTTCCTATCATATTGAACTAAATTTGAATTAGTCATTTAGTCATTTCCGTAAATTAACGAAAAAGAGTATAGTGTGTTATCCTCATGAAAAACTCTCTGGAGGATGTCACTATGGAAAAATTAGAACAGCAGTTAGAATCCTTTTGCGAAATTCTATCAGTGGCTAGTGCTATATAAACCACAGATTACACGAGATTAACACAAGATT
>DTYX01000008.1 GCA_012961655.1 Candidatus Poribacteria bacterium | reverse complement strand
CTATATCTTTGCAGCATCAATACTGCTCTTAGGACTCTCTTGGCTAACTTCTTCTCATGGGGAATTTCTGGAAAATTTAAACGGCTTTTGCAAGCAAGATGCTTGCGATACGAATCGGAAAATCGAAAGCAACATCAACAGTTTATTTTGTGCTATGAAGAGAAGGACCCTCGCAGTTAAGAACCGCGAGGGTTGGTAAAAAATCTGCGCTAATGTGGGTGGGGATGTCCATGTTGCATTGGTGGCGCTTCTTTTTCAGGAATGTCTGTGATTAAAGTCTCTGTAGTTAGTAATAATCCGGCGATACTGGCTGCATTCTCAATGGCGCATCGTACAACCTTAGTGGGGTCAACAATGCCTGCTGCCACTAAATCTTCATACACTTCCTTTTCAGCGTTGAAGCCGTTATTGCCACCTAATTCTTTCACTTTATGAACCGCGACCGCATCATCCACGCCTGCGTTAGTAGCAATGTACCTCAAGGGATACTCAAGACATCGCCTGACGATATCTATTCCTATCGCCTCATCTCCAGAAAGTTCCAATTTGCCCAAATCATCAGCAGCGCGAAGTAGAGCCACACCACCGCCGGTTACGATGCCTTCTTCCACTGCCGCCTTCGTTGCTGACAAAGCATCTTCCACCCGCGCCTTGCGTTCCTTCATCTCAGTTTCAGTAGCGGCGCCGACGTTGATAACTGCAACTCCAGTAGTTAGCTTCGCCAATCGTTCCTGCAATTTCTCGCGGTCATAATCGGAAGTCGTCTCTTCAATCTGGCGCCGGATTTGATTGGCGCGTTTTTTCACCTCTTCCTCGTTACCTTGGCCACCGATAATAGTTGTATTATCCTTGTCGATAATAACCCGTTCTGCATTGCCAAGCATGCCGATAACCAGATTCTCCAGTCGAATTCCCAGTTCTTCCGAGATGACCTGCCCATCTGTGAGGATACCGATGTCTCCAAGCATAGCTTTCCTTCTATCTCCAAAGCCCGGAGCCTTCACCGCAACGCAGTTTAATGTACCTCGTAGTTTGTTCACCACCAATGTCGCTAGGGCTTCGCCTTCTACATCCTCAGCAATTATAAGAATAGGACGACCGATTTGGGCGACCTTCTGCAGGATAGGCAGTAGATCGGCTGCGGCGCTAATTTTTCCGTCGTTGATAAGCAGAAGCGGATTTTCCAAAATAGCTTCCATGCGCTCCGGGTTGGTGACGAAATACGGGGAAAGGTAACCGCGGTCGAACTGCATACCCTCGACAACTTCCATCGTCGTTTCTATCGTATTGGCTTCCTCAACTGTGATAACTCCTTCTTGTCCCACCTTATCCATCGCCTCGGCGACAAGATTGCCAATTGCACTATCGTTATTCGAAGAGACCGTGGCAACTTGAGCAATTTCGTCACGGGTTTTAATTTCTACGCTTCGAGATTTGATGGATTCTATCACGCAAGCTACCGCCCTATCAACGCCGCGCTTGAGCGCCATAGGGTCAGCGCCGGCGGCGACATTTTGGATACCACCATGCACAATGCCCTGAGCTAATACGGTCGCGGTAGTTGTGCCATCGCCGGCATCATCATTTGTTTTAGTCGCGACATCTCTCAATAGCCGAGCGCCCATGTTTTCATATTCGTCCTCTAACTCTATCTCTTTAGCTATGGTAACACCATCGTTTGTAATTGTCGGAGAGCCATAAGATTTTTGCAGTATTACGTTTCTGCCCTTTGGCCCGAGAGTAACTTTTACCACATTCGAAAGAGTATCCACACCGTTTTTAAGAGCCTGCCTGGCTTCGGTGTCGAAGATGAGTTGTTTTGCCATTTAATCTTTCCTCCTGTGAAACTTTGTCTGAATAAAACAATGAATATTACAACTTCGTGGATTTTATGCCTCAATGATTGCGAAAATATCGCTTTCCTTCATCATTAAGTATTCTGCTTCATCTACTTTGATTTCTGTACCGGAATGTTTTCCATAAATTACCTTATTCCCAACCTGTACTTCCAAAGGAATCTTTTCGCCATCCTTTGTCACTTTACCGGGACCAACAGCTATAATTGTTCCCTCTGCAGGTTTCTCCTGGGCTGTATCTGGAATAATAATCATTCCAATTTTCTCTTCTGCTTCATCTTTCGGTTTTATTAATACATAGTCTGACAAAGGTTCTATAGCCATCATTATTCTCCTGAAATATTCAAAAATTTTAGCGCTTTCATACTGCACTGCTAATAAAGTTTTAATTATATCATTGAAAATGAATAAAGTCAATAAAAACTGTAGTCCCCTTTGTAAATTTCTAAAAACGATGGAAGTCGCGTTGGATAGGTTCTAAGAGGGCGTCACAAGCTTTCGGGATTTGAGTTCATCAATCTCCTGCTGTTGTTGTTCAACTCGTTGGCTCAATTCATCAATCATCTCTTGGAAATCAGTACGGGCTCGTTTCTCTTGAAAATACCCCAACAGTTGAGGCAAAGCAATCACAGCTAAGACCACTGCAATCAACGCTCCAATCGCCCAAAACAGAACGTTAATTTGGGTAGTCACGCGTTTGTCCATGGCTTGCATCTGGGCAGTCAACCGCTTATCCATGGCTTGCATCTGGGCAGTTAATCGCTTGTCCATCTCCGTTATCGTGGTCTGCACGGTGGTTTGCACGG
>DTYX01000007.1 GCA_012961655.1 Candidatus Poribacteria bacterium | reverse complement strand
CAAATTCGTGTAAATCTTGAAATCTCGATACTCCTCTTCATCCAATTTTTTAGTTCTGAGTTGCGCAAGTTGAGTGATTTTTGATGCAGTCTTTTCAAGTTTATATCGGTCATTGATACCCAGTAATAGAATCGGTCGGAATTTGGCAAAATCCAGTTTATTCTTTTTCAGATTAACTTCGCCGTTCGGCAGCAATGCCATAACCCCAATCTCGCCTGTCAATGCGGAAAGGAGGTCATTGCGTAAATTCAGTCCAACAGTTTGCTCCGCCTCACTAATCTTCTTTTCTATATCCTCTCTGTTCTGTCCGAAGAATTCCGCCACATTTAGCAGTGAGTCGAATAATGTAACCGCATCACCAATCTGGACTCCGACAAGAGCGCCATCAACAGGCAGAAATTTTATCGATGACATCGTAGGATGGGCTGTCAATAAAAGATTAAAAAGCGGATTATCAGCAGTATTCGGCTCGATGTGTAGATATACTTTGTGGGCAATACCAGAGAGACTCAAACTGATGCCAAATCCTTTTATAGAAGGTAGGACGGTATTTTCGAGAAACTTCTGAAATTCTTCATCCTCCTCGGATTTTTCAGATAGTTCAGCTTTTTTATCCATCAACTTCTGCAATTCTGGCAAAATCGGAATAACCCGTTCTACATTTGCAAAAAGGCAGATTTCACTGGACAGATTGACCTTTTTGCCAATGAACTGAAAGTTTGGATTGTCTTCAATGTTCTTCCCACCATCTTTGTAAAGGTCAACCATTTTTTCAAAACCGCCATTGCTTCCAGCCAGAACAAAATTGTCAAGAAATCCATAAGCGATTTCGATTTCGCCCAGGCTAATCCCCGTATAGGGCACTTCGCGGTATGAATCTTCTCGCGGCGTCATCTGACCACTGAGGGCAGTGAAGGAGATAAGTTGTTCGATGGCATATTGAGCCTGGCCTTTATTCTCTCCCGCATCTATAGCAAGACACGCGACCGGAAGATTATTTTCAATCCCTAAAAAGCTGAAAACGAGCTTATGTCCGAGGATTTTGACAAGCTCTTCCGGCGTCAGACCTAATAACATTGTCATTAGTTGCTCCGGTTGTGCCAGCCCTTCTTTGACCTCGTCCATCGAATACAGTTCCTTCCATTCCGGCGAATTGACCACAGTTTGAGAAACTGCGTCAAGATTTGAAATGGAAAGATATGCTATCGTATCATAAGGGATTATGTCCATTAGAGTTCTTGACTCTTCCGCTGATAGATAATCGACTACGGCGGCTGATGAGATGAACGGTGCTCGGTCAATAGCTTCACGAAATTTCCATATCTCCTCGCCATATTCCGGCCCCGGTTTGCCATCGACGTTGCCCGTCCGAGAAGCATTTCCGCCGAAATTTATCCAGGCATATTGGCTGATGTTATCGCTGACGGTCATCCGTGGGGTGTTCCTGAAAAGAAAGAAATAAAAGCCGACGCTTACCACTGCGATTACCGTTATAGCCAAAATTAACGGGTTGGAAGTCGCTTTGCTAAATATCCTCCTCCACGTGCTGAATTTGAATATCAGTGAAATTGAAAAAAGAACAAAAAGCGCTATCTGTGGCAGTAATGATAGAAGCATCTGAATAATCGGCATAAACTGGGGGATGACAGCGTGAGCGGGTGTCGCGCTGATGAACAAGAAAATTGTTGTTATTATGAGAATCCTACGCATCTTTATTCCTTCGTGATTTATAACGAAAAACCGCGCCGATAACAGCTCCGAACCCTTTTAGCATTATTAACAGCAAAGCCAATTGACCAATAATCGGCGCCAACGCTCCAAAAGCAATAACAAGAACTCCTGTTACAATGGCAGCCACAGGTGATGGTTCTTCTATCAACCGATATTCCATTAGTCTTTGTCCGATAAGTTTCGACTCAGCAAAAAAACCGAGCAGGATACCGATTATCCCCACCAAAAGCAACGGGATTATTAAAATTTGAATCGGATTTCCTTCAAATTGACCTAAAAGAACCAGAACGGCAAATATGGAGACGCCGTTGCCCAAGCCCAATAAAAACGCTTTTCCTCCCGAATTCTTACTGTATTCCTCAATTCGTGAAAAAACAGGTTCAAAATAGATATTCGCCAGCAGACAAAGCGCCATTAATCCAAGACTAATCAACACGTAAATGATTAAAAATATCAAAAAATCTTGTAGTTGAAATTCCTTTGGCGTTTCTTGCTGCCCGAAAACGACGGTTGTCTGTAATCCCCAAAGCAGCATCATAAAGAAAACCCAGAAGCATTGGTTTCAAAAAAGATGAAAAAATGTATTAGGCAATAATAGTCAAAAAGAAAGTTCAGTAGAACGGTTGCATTTACAGGTGCAGCGTGGACGAATGAACCGCTCGTGGAAGCGGCTCCAATTCTCACGCAAACCGATGGCGCATGGGCTTTCATCGTCAGCGGACGATTTGCTGAGGCGGCGAAGGACGGTTATCTGGTTACAATCCGAAACAGACGGACGAACGCCATCGCCACCGATGAACCCCGAACGGGATACTTCGCTGCTACTTTTGCAGAACTATCCCAACCCGTTCAACCCAGAAACCTGGATTCCCTATCAACTGAGGGAACCGGCAGAAGTTTCCATTCGCATT
>DTYX01000006.1 GCA_012961655.1 Candidatus Poribacteria bacterium | reverse complement strand
ATTATTTGAAACTCGCTTAACGCAACTATTTTAGAAATAGAATAAACAAATCTGAAACATTACCCAAAAGATGTTATCAAACTATGACCCTAAGAGCGATTATCCTCGGCTTAGCGTTAGTAATCTTACAAACAGCGATTACGCCGTACAACGATTATTACGTTCAGGGCACAGACATCTCCGGCAATCATTTTCCTTTGGGCGCTCTATTCGCTTTAATCGTCCTGACTTTGGGAATCAATACTATCATCAAGAAGGCGATTCCCAAATCCGCGTTGATTGAAAGTGAGTTAATAACTATATGGATGATGATGGTAGTAAGTTCCGCTATCCCCTCCAAAGGAATGATGGGATATCTGTTTCCCTATTTGGCCGCCCCTGTCTATTTCGCCACTCCCGAAAACGAATGGGCTGAATCTCTTCATCCACACCTTCCAAATTGGCTTGTCGTATGGGATAAGCGGACTGCCTTTGATTTCTACGAGGGGGATTCGCCGGTCCCTTGGCTGGTTTGGGCAAAACCGCTTTTAATTTGGACAATTTTTATTATCATTTTGTATTTTGTGACAATCTGTTTATCGGTTGTTTTGCGCAAGCAGTGGGTGGAACGCGAAAGATTCGTATTTCCGCTTGTCGCTTTGCCGGTGGAGATGTCTCAGCGTCCACAATCCAATTCCCTCCTCAATGCTTTTTTCAAAAGTAAGCTGATGTGGTTGGGTTTTCTTATCGCCGCGCTGTTGCATCTCATAAACGGACTGCACGAATATCTTCCCGCTGTTCCCCGAATTCCCACCATGTTTAACCTATATGAGCCATTTACTGAAAGGCCGTGGATAGTCATGCGCTGGTGGCCGCAACTCAGGCTGTTTCTCTACTTTTCAGTTATCGGTATTACGTACCTTCTCACTCTGGAAGTCTCCTTCAGTTGTTGGTTCTTTTTTCTCTTCTTCAAATTCCAGTATATTATAATAAACGCTTTCTCCATCCCAATTAACCCCTGGATTTGTGCCAGGGGACAGACTATGGCCGCCTATGTAGCGCTTTTTTTCGCTTTCCTGTTTAAAGGTAAAGAGCATCTAAAAGAGATACTGAAAAAGACATTTTTAAGCGAAAGCAAATCCAGAGAGATAGACGATTCTAATGAGCCTTTGCCTTACAGATGGGCTTTTTTAGGACTGACTTTGGGATTTCTTTTACTCAGTTACCTGTGTGTTTTCGCGGGGATGTCGTTGTGGGTGGCTTTGATTGTTATAGCGGTGTTTTTCATAACCTCTACCGCTTTGACTTGGATGGTGGTAAACGGAGGATTATTGTTAATCCAGGCGCCCATGTATCCCTCGGAATACATCGAGATACCGATGGGTACGAGACCTATCAACCCCAACAGTTTGGCGCTTTTGAGCTTTCAGAGGGTGATGATGCGCGACTGGGGCGGGATTTTGATGCCGAGCGTTCTGCACGGGTTCAAAGCCGCCGACCCGGTTAATTTAAGGCGAAGAGGTCTAATGGGGGCTATGACGTTAGCCATCTTTTTTGCCATAGTAATTTCATACTTTGCTTCATTACCTTTAATTTATGCAAAAGGAGGCTTGAACTTACAAAGTGGACCATTCATCCGGTCGCCGAGATATTTCAACCATATAGTTTCTCTGATACAATTTCCGAGAGATACAAAATGGAATGAAGTTTATAGCATGATTTTGGGTTTCGGTATCATATCCTTTCTGCTTTTTATGCGGCATCAATTCTTATGGTGGAAGCTTCATCCTATCGGATATGTGATGGGAGCGGTCTACTCCTCGTATTTTCTCTGGTCTTCAATATTTATCGGCTGGCTTCTCAAGTGTATTATACTGAAATTTGGCGGTATAAGACAGTATCGCAATTTTAGACCCTTATTTATGGGGATGATTTTAGGGGAATATTCCATAATTGGTCTATGGATGATAATCGGCATGTTCACAAATGTGCCTTATCGCGGCGCTTTACCTGGGTGAAAATATTCAACTGCGCCGGAGCCGAAATAAAATTTGACAACCTGGTTTCTATCGGGTAAAATATTTCATGAAGTCTTTTTTGAATGTTAGCCTATTTGTCTAATGTGTGCTGAAAAGAAAGTTCTGGAGTGCCAACGTGAACGAGATAGGAGGTGTCTGTTTAATGTTCTTGTGTTGTGACATTGTGGTTTTTGATAAGGAAGATTTACCAGTTTTAGTTGCTGAAATTATCAAAGTGCGACTTTTCGATACAAGCACAGGTTTTTTTATTATCAGGAAGCACGCAAATGTGCGAGAAAGATAGGTGCTGAGTACGTGCTGATTGTCGCGCCGAGCAAAATGGAACTTTGGAGTTCATCGAATGAAAATATTTTGGCTGAATTTGATACTGCTAAAGCTCTTTGCCCCTATATTGGAAAGGCATTCACTCTTGAAGAAGCCAGTGAACATTATCTAAAAGGGTTTTTAGCAGTTTCTGAATTATATAGACAATGATAGATTTTAGTCTTGACAACCGAGCAAAATAATGTTATTATTTCT
>DTYX01000005.1 GCA_012961655.1 Candidatus Poribacteria bacterium | reverse complement strand
GGAGTGATTAAGCGAGTTTTTGACAGTACCATAGTAGCAATTTCAGATAGTCAACGGAAATTCTTGATTCACAGAAGACAAGCAAGAGCCTGTCCTGAACCTGCCGAAGGGATGAGTCGGGTTGGGAAATTGGGAATGCGGAATTAAAAAACAATTCCGAATTCCGATTTCACTGAGCAAAAATTCGGGAGACCTCAAATTGAAGGAAAAATTCTTTATGTCGCATAACCTCGGTGGCGGTAAACATTCCTACAACTGCTCCGGCTATAACATCAGCAGGGTAATGCCTGCCTAAGTAGATTCGAGAAAGACACACTAAAGTCGCGCCGAGATAGAGTGGGATTTTCAGACGAGGATATTGATTTGAAAGTACCGTGGCGACTGCCAAAGCGGTGCCCGCGTGTCCAGAGGGAAAAGATGAGTTCAATCCGGCGGCTTTTTTTTCTAGCGGGCGAGCGCGGCGCACCATCTGCTTCAGCGCCAAAATAACGATGCTCGTACCTCCAAATGCCACCGTCACTAGCTTGCCAGTTTCAAACTGATACTCATTGCCAAATGCGACCAATAACAGTGTTAGTCCCAACACTGTTTGACTGTCTCCGAGCTCTGTAATGCCCTCCATCGCATCGCTGAGGAATCGAATTCGAGGCGTTTCGTCATGAATAAATTCAAAGATTCTTCGGTCTGCTCGAATAAATAAATTCGATTCATCTTTCGCAAAAGCTGGAGAGATAACGGCTATTATGAGTAAAATGTAGACTATCTGAATTGTTAAATGATTTTTATTCACGTTTAACCTTTTGACTTCTGAGAATATGAATCCCGAATCCAGCGTTCGAGGACTTTATCAGGATTTTCAATCACTTCCTGGGTAAGGATAAAATCATCTTGACCGGTATTTTTCTTAATCAAATTCAGTCCGTGTTCGTAGCTTCTCAGAATGTCATCACAAATTTGTTGCGGCGTGACACCATTATTCATAGCTTGCTCGGTAATTGAACTCATAGCGTCAGAGTCAAATTTGATAGTTATACCATGCTTACTGAAGAATCCCACCTCATAACGCCGAATCTGTTCCTGAATAACCAACTTTTTATTATAATCAGGTTCTTGTAGAAGTTTCTGCAATTCATTAACTGGGTTCTCGATAACATCGTCTGTAACAACGAATTGACGGACGCTTGAGGAAGGCAGTTCATATTTGAACTCTCGCAGAATACGCTCACAGACTGTCACTAAGCCGCGCGCCCCTGTGTGTTCTTCATAAGCCTTTTCCGCGATGTGACGTAAACCCTCGTCAGAAAAGAGGGCATCGATACCGTAAGCTCGGAAGGAATTTTCATATTGTTTAATTATTGAATCTTCTGAATGCTTTAATATTTGATAAAGGTCATCTACGGATAGCTCCTGACAGACGACATGCACAGGCAATCTGCCGATGAACTCTGGTTCAAATCCAAATTCCACAAAATCCTTAGAGGTGACAGACTGAAAGTAGTCCGCTTCATTTTTTTTCGATTGAATCTCTGCGCTGAAACCCATACGCGACTGGTTTAATCGCTTCTTAATGATATCTTTAAGACCGTTAAAGGCGCCGCTGACGATGAATAAAATATGACGAGTATTGACAATCTGCTTTTCCACCTTGCCCTTCTGCTGGAATTCCATCACAGCTTGCATTTGTGATGTGATATCATAAGTCGCGCGGAGGTCTACTTCCGTTTCCTCCATCAACTTTAACAGACCCATCTGGACGCCTCGCCCGCTAACATCTCTGCCAATGATATTGGATGGTGTGGCAATTTTGTCAACCTCATCGAGATAGATAATGCCGTATTGAGCCAATCTTAAATCACCGTTCGCTTGAGTAACCAAATCACGCACGAGGTCTTCGACATTACCTCCCACATATCCCGTCTCGCTGAATTTCGTGGCATCCGCTTTTACAAATGGCACTCCTATCAACTTCGCCAAGGTGCGTATAAGATATGTTTTACCTACACCCGTAGGGCCAATCATGATGATATTTTGCTTGGTATATTCTTCGTCACGCACTTTCGGATTTCGTTCACACTCCATAACGTGATTATAATGGTCACAAATAGCAATCGACAACGCTTTTTTAGCAGAATCCTGCTTAATCACATACCGGTCAAGATAAGCTTTGATATCTTTTGGCTTGTAATCAAAGTGCAACTCTAAGGCTTTATCAGTTGTGGGTTCTTCCTTCCGTTTATCTTGCTGAGTTCCAGGATGAGATATCCCAAACTTTACATCCATTCTATCTCCATATTTCTGTTTTAGTCGCTCTATATCCTTTTGAATCTCTTCAAAAGTAGGAATTTTATTCTCAGTATTCATTTCTCTTTATCTCCTTTAGAAAAAAGTACTTAGTAAGCTAAGGCTGTATTTAATGTTCTCGGCGTTTACGAAAATTGTGAAACCCAATAGTTTTTATCTTTTTCAACGATTAACAGTAAATCAGGTTACGCAAGAATACCGATTTTCTAAGCCATCGGAGAACTAACCTTTTCCATTTATTGGGCGGATTAAAACGAAAATAGTTCCAAGAAATTTCATCAATCTATTATATCAGTCACCACTCCAACTCCCATCTTGCCGTCGTCTTTTTTCATTGTGAACCGCGTACCTTTTTCCATTGCCACTGGCTTTTCCAACTCAACGGTAATGCTGTCATTTTGTCCAGGCAGAATTACTCCGGAATCTTCGGATAGGCTAACCGTTCCGGTTATATCAGCCGTCCAGAAACCAAACTGTATTTTGTCATTGATGACCAATGGAGCATGTCTTCCGCCTTCTTCCATCGCGAGATGATACACTTCCGCTTCAAAATTTGTATGCGCGGCGATACTCTTAGGTAGCGCCAAGACTTGCCCTTTCTCGATGCGTTTTCCCTCAACACCCTCTAATAGAAATCCAGTTCTAATCTGCTGTGTCTCAGACTCAGCTCTGGACGACTCAACCTCTTCATCTTGAAAAACGATAGAATCGATATCTTCTATTGTGCCAACACATATAGTGCTTATCGGACTCGGTGAGCCGACTATTTCCAGAGGATTCCCTATCGCGAGACGACCTCTTTTTATTATCCCGGTTACCGCTATTCCTCTGCCCTCAAGCTTAAATACGTCATCTATCGACATCAAAAACGGTTGCTCAAGTTCTTGTTGAGGTTGAGCGACCCGCGATGTAAGTTCCATCGTCAATTGCAAGATAGGCTGCCAATAGTCGTAATTGAGATTATTTCCCCGATACTGCAAGGCTTTTTTCGCGCTGCCTATTATGATTGGCGCGCTATTCTCGTCAAACCCGAAATCCCCCCGGCCCCCTTTAATAAAGGGGGAGTAAGTATTCAGCAGTTCCTTTATCTCCATCTCATTTAGTTCTATCAGTTCTTCATCTTTAACTAAGTCAATTTTATTCAGGAACACAGCGAATATGGGAACGCCGACCCTCTGAGCTAAGCGAACCTGTTCCTCAGTCTGAGGCATCACTCCATCAATAGAACTGACAACTAAGATGGCGCCGCTTATGGGCGCTGGACCATCGATTAAATTTTTAATGTGGTCTATGTGGTCAACACAATCGAAATGTGAATACTGTTTTCCGCTCGTCTCATAATCCACCTGCGCCATGGCGATAGGTATTCCGCTTTCCCATCGGTCGTGAGGATTTTGAAGAGAGTCGTAACTTCTCACTTCAGCCCTACCTATCATCGTTAGCACCCTAGTCATTGCAGCGACTAAAGTCGTCTTGCCATGGGCGAAATGACCAATTGTACAGATATTGATGCGTGGTTCAGTTTTTGAGAGTTCCATAGCAGCCTCAGCAGCCTCTAAGTATATGACACAGGCTCACGAAAGGTAAATTCGTTAATTTTATCGACCTCTGAGTCCGTCAAACCGTATAATTTCATAAACAAGTTCGTTAAGGTGCGCTTCCATCTCTTCGACATCTCCTTGACAGTTGTGAGCAACTGTTCGCAATATATCATCCACTTGACTTCTAATTTGCAGACTGATATTTCCCGATTGCGCCTTTTCAGATGAAAGGGAAATGATGGGATAATCTTTCATATACGATGTCCAGTATCGGTAGCGCCCGGCATAAATTGACGTACTGCTGTTTCGCTTGTGGAAATATTCAAGCGCTTTGGAATTTAACGCTGTCAGCAGATTATTTAGTTCTGAAAAGTCAAGTTCTTTAGATCTTGACGTTC
>DTYX01000004.1 GCA_012961655.1 Candidatus Poribacteria bacterium | reverse complement strand
TGATAATGGATGCCGTCATGAATGTTTATAACAGGGCCAATCGATACTTCTCACACACGCTCTTAGCACCCATATATGTCTGATTTTCTCCACAACTGAAAAAGTCGTATTAGTCACTGGATTGTCCCCTGCTGATATATGAACCGGCTGATAGATTACCAACCTCCAACGTTCGGACAACCGAACCGTTAGCGTCATAGATAGTTATCTTAACATTTACACTATTTGCTAAATCATAAGGAATCCAGGTCTCCGGGTTGAACGGATTTGGGTAGTTTTGAAGTAAATTGCTGTACTCCCGCACCTGAAACAAAAGCTATCTTTGTGTAGTTGCCATCTTTTGCTTCACTACGGTAGAATGAAAAATTTCGTATTGACACCTGCTCAATGTCGGTTATTCCGTATATCCTGCCAATTGTTCACTACTGATAAACTTCGTTCTACCGCCACTCTGCTCCGCCAAAGCTAGCAGCAGGCTCGCCCCCGGCGATTCCCTCAAGGTTATTTCCAAGCCAACAACATAGATGCTGGCATGATTCACATTCTGCTCTTGAACAACTTTGATAATTTTGTCAGGATTAGTTTCAATTTGTCTACCTTTCACTATACCTTCAGCAGGAAGTCCGTCAGTAATGAGCACAATCACAGAAGGATTGGATTTTAAAGCTAATTCTATAGCGCCAAGTAAGTCCGTTCCTCTATTATTTGCGATGTTTTGAGAGGTAAATTTATCTAGATATTTGAAAGTTTTTCTTATACTCTTCATATCTGCGGGCAGCATCTCTTTACTCATCTGCACTGTCACATTTGCAAAAGCAATAATATTAAAACTGTCAGTATCTTTGAGCATCAGCAGCGAATCGCGGATGGCATTTTTTGCCAATTCCAATTTTCTCAATCCCGCCGCTTGCATACTTGCGGAGACATCGAGGCAATAGGCGACTTGTTGAGGACCAGCCCGTTCTCTGAGAAAGTCAATTATGCCAAATCTATCAGAAATCTTATCCCATCCTTCGGGGATATCTAAAATACCGCCTCCACCGTCGCCTCCAGACCCATCGCCGTTACCTTTTCCGTAAGATTCGACAATCCAGAGTCCTCCCCCGCGCCCTTTTACGCGCATTCGTCCAGTTACTTCCCCAACGCCATCAATTGTGCCTTCCGATGAAACGAGTCTGGAGATGTTTGACGCTTCGGCGTCCGGCAGGTCGGCGTCACTCATAATCCAGGGAATGAATTTGGCTTCTTCTGAGCGATTTATCTCGACGTTTTTTTGCGGAATTCTTTTGCTCCTCTTTATAACTTCATCGATGTCGAACTGCGATTGTAGCTTATTTGCTACATCACGACCAACCCTGCGCTCGGGGTCATTTTGCTTCTTAATAGGCTCTTTCAATCGTTCTTTATGCTTTAATTCAGGTTTTGGCACATTCTCGACCCATTCTACGGGTATACTACTATCTTGTTTAATCGCGGGATATTTGTGTGGATAGACAAGTAACACCAAGACAAAAATTATGTGAAGGATAATAGACATGGTGAACGCAGATGGCAATCTGTTTTTTATTCTTTTTTCGTATAGAGACATTTTAACCTACCTCTTTCAAGAAACCACTATTTGAAATTATACAATTTTTACATTATTAATACTATTAAACGTTTAAAGGAGGTGTTTTGATTACTGACTTTTATCATACATGACGCATGAAACATGAATATCAATGGAATATTATATCAGCACGATACTCATGCACGTCAGTGAATCGCTGTATTGCCCCAGGCTGACAAGGCTTCCTCCCAGAACTTCACCTGTCCATCTTGCAGCATTACCACATTTCCATCACGGGCGGCCACTTCCGCTCCCAACGTCGCTCGTTCCCCGGCAACAACTGGCAAGGTGCAATAGCCAGCCTGGCGCAGTAGACCCGCTCGCCGCCAAGCTCTATCCACATCGCTTTTGTCCACCGTCACGGAAACTTCCATCGCCAGCCAGATTTGTTGCGGTTCGGGCGTCTGGCGCAATTGGCCACTCAAAAGCAAGTCGAGGCGGAAAATATCGCGGAATTCACTGGGGGCGAGCGCTGCCTCTAGCGTGTCATCTATCGTGGCCAAATCGACGACCTTCACTCGACGCAATAAATGCCCAAAATACCCATAGGCTTTTTCGCGGTAGGTCATCTCTAGCAGGCGGCCTTCCATCCCGCCGACAGTGTCCGTTAAGCGTTGTTGCCCTTCGGTCAGTGCGCTAATTTGCTCCGTCAGGCGTTGTTGCCCTTCGGTCAGTATATGCACTTGCTCACCTAACGAGCGTACCTCTTCAGTCAATGCATGCACTTGTTCAGTAAGGTGTTGTACAATAGTTTCCAGCCGGGATAGACGTTCTTCAAAATGCTTTTGCGTTTCGACAAGTTCATTCAGACGGTCTTCGGTATGCCGCTGAACTTCAACCAATTCTCTAACAATCTGTGGCAAAGCCAGCAATTCGTCAGAAAGCAACAAGTGCCGCAACTCCGATTTCCACTCCGGATGTTCCGAAAGTAGCTGCACAAAATCATGATAATCCTTTACAGTGAAAGCCATTTGGTACCTCCGTCATGTATGTTGAATTGCGTAAAGCCCGTTTGCAGTTCGGATTTTGTTTTGCATTTGATGGAACTGATAATTACGTTTTATTAACGAGATAATTCTTCAATTCGCCTTCGGAATTCACGATAGATTTTCTCATCAGGCGCTAAGTTAATCGCTTTGTCTATCTCCTTGAGAGCTTCCTTGTACATGCCCTTTTGAAAATATGCAGACGCTAACACATCATAAGCCTCCGCTGATTCATTCATCGCTGCGGCTTGTCTGGCTAACTTAATCGCTTCGTCCAACTGGATATCGCGTTCGACGTACAATTTCGATAGATTGAGATATGATGCGTCAAAATCGGGGGCGATTTTGATTGCTTGTTTGAACGCATTCTCAGCTTCGTCATATTTTCCCTGTTGAGTATAAACTATTCCCAGGTTGTTATACGGCGCTGGCGAATCGGATTGAAGTTCAATTGCGCGTTTGAATGACTTAATCGCTTCCCCGTATTCTCCTTTGCTCAAGTATAAGGAACCGAGATTGCTGTGAGCTAACCAAAGGTTGGGTTCTAACTCTATCACCTTCTTATTGGCTTCAATCGCCTCGTCCAGTTTTCCAATTCGTTCGTACAGCGCGGACAGACTGCCATACGCGGCGGCGAATGTCGGCTCTAACTGTGTGACTCTTTTGTATGCGTCGATTGACTCATCTATCAGTCCCTTCGTTTCGTAGAGCGCGCCGAGAGCCAGGTAGATTTCAGGTTGGCGCGGATTATACCTAAGAGATGTTTTAAACGAATCGATTGCTTTGTCAATTTTCCCCTGGCTCTGGTAAATTACGCCGAGATTGCGATGAGTATCTGCGCTGCGCGGATTTTCCTTCAAAGAACTCAGCAATTGCTTTTCAATGCCCGCCATCTGTTCATCTATCTCTTCCCTCGCCAATCCAGCGGCGACGCTCAAATTATATTTGATGGTCTTATCATCTGGGTTGAGATTCAACGCGGTATTGAATTTATCCACCGCATCCTCAAATTTGCCTTCGGCGTATTCAATCTGTCCTTCGATTAGATATTGGGTCGCTTGAAAATATGTGTCCAATCTTTTTCTAGTAGCGGCCGCTTCTTCGGGCGTCTCGCCGACATTTATCAAAAACGGCTTGACGGATTCTCTAAATCTGACCATGCTGCGAATATTTTGAGAAGTAGTGTCGGGTGGAATGGCGCCGAAAAACTCCAAGCGCGGTCGGTCATCGGTGTGAATTGGCCCTTCGCCGACGTATTTTCTTACAGTCTCCTCACTCATCATAAATGAATCCAGCAAAGACATGCTATCAAGGTCATCGCGCGCCAATCCCTTGCGAACAGAAGGTATCTGAGCGCGGGCGATAAAATTAGAGAAATCGATGCGAAGTCTCTCTGGCGTGCCGATCAAAATCGAAAAATCAGGAGTGAATTTGTACCATAAAGTAGTATGGGGAAACACTTTAATGAAAGTGCGGATAATCATTTTGTAATATTCTTCGGGCAGACGATGCAGCGGCACCCATTGGCACATTATGCCGTCGTTTGTCAAAATGCGCTTGCACAGTTCATAAAAATCCTCGCTATAAATGCTCGAACTGCCAGAACTGACCAACGGGTGGATGATTCCCGTTGAAATCATGTCGTACCGATTTTCAGTGGTCAAAATATAATTTCTACCATCGTCTACGGTGAGGTTGACAAGTGGATTTTTAAGCACATCGCCGTTGACGTGGGTGAAATATCTGTTGGCGTTCACGACGCCCGGCGAGATTTCGACTGCATCGACTGTAACGCCGTGTTGTGTGGCGGAA
This sequence comes from Candidatus Poribacteria bacterium, assembly GCA_012961655.1. Classification (GTDB taxonomy): domain Bacteria; phylum Poribacteria; class WGA-4E; order DTYX01; family DTYX01; genus DTYX01. The sequence goes on along the minus strand of DTYX01000004.1, from coordinate 2,999 downwards.
TAAGAAGTTACTCCCATGCCAAACCCCACGATAAGCGCCCTTTTGGGACGTGGGTGTATCAACAGCGGCAGATGCGCGATAACTCGGTGAGATGGGGAATCCCAACGAGAATCTTCTGCCGCTTGATTGGTGTCGACGTATAGCCGGCGAACGTCATCGGCGTCCACCATCGCGGTGACGCTGGCGTCCACACCCTCCTCGTAAGAGAGCAGTTTGCCGCCCGGATTCTGAATTTTGAAAATTGCGCTTTTGAGCACAATTGGCTTATCCGTGGGCATGAACAGATTTGAGAAAATGATAATGAGCACTGCGCTTATAATGCCTGACAGTCGAAATTGTTTGTTAGCTTGCGGATTCAGCGCTATGAGGAGACATCCCATAATCGCGTTGACAGAGGCGATGAGAATCACGCTTTTCTGAATTCCGATGAGAGGAATAAGTATAAATCCCGCCGCGAATGAACCGAAAATCGAGCCGAGCGTGTTGATGGAATAGACGTTCCCGATGCTACGTCCCAACTGATTAAGATTGAGAGTGTAAATCCGCGTCACTAAGGGAAAAGAAGCGCCCATCAGTGTCGTAGGCAAAATCATAACGACAAGACAGGAGATGAACGACCAAAACCTGCCAGCGGGTAATCCCACGCGGATGGCGTATAATTCGCTGAAAGCCGGCAACAATACGATTGCCGAAAGTCCGATGGATATCTGCACTACTCCCAAAATCGAAACTTGATGCTGTATCTTTTCTCTCAAATAGGGGAGGTCGGCTATTTTGGCGAATATAAAACTGCCCGCGGCAATTCCAAACAGAAACGCCGATAGCATGGTGGCAAACGCATACGTTGTATGTCCTAAAAAGAAGACTAAAATGCGCGTCCAGAGCACTTCATAGGCGAGCGCGCAAAATCCGGAAACGGCGAATGTCCACAACGCCAACCGAATAATCAACGGCGGCAAATCGGAAGAAGGAATATTGGAAGGACGGATGGATGGATGAGTTCCTTCCATTCTTCCATCCGTCCATTCTTCCATCTTCTGTTTATCTAAGAGCATTGCTATACCGGCGATAATCAAATTAATTACGGCTGAAAACCTCAGCGTCCAATCCACCCCGAACCATTTGACGAGGAAAAATCCCGCCGCAATCGTCCCCACAACCGCGCCGAAGGTATTGAGAGAATACAGCCGACCGACATCCCAACCTAAATTTTCAAAGCGTAAGACGAAGAATTTGCTGATAATCGGCAGCGTCGCGCCCATAAGCGTCGTCGGGACTAATAAAACTAAAAACGATAAAACGAAACGGATGAGCGATAGCGGATAGAAAGACGCGTGAATCTGACGATGTATTCCGACGTAAACCCCGTTTAACAGGATTAAAATGATGGGAAAAATTAGCGCGAAAATACCGATGCCGATTTCGAGATATGCATAGATTCTCAGTGGACGCGCCTGCGCATCAGCCCGCCGGCCAAAGTAAAAACTGCCTAAAGCTAAGCCCGCCATGAATGATGTTAATACAGTTGTAACGGCGAAAACTGTGCTGCCGAATACTAAAATTAGCATCCGCGTCCAGATGACTTCATAAATCAAGCCCGTCGCGCCGGATGCGAAGAAGATGATTAATATCGTTAGTTTCGTTTTGCGCATTTTAGCCTCCAACTTTAGAGCCGCTGATTACCAGACCGCGCTGATAAGTTTGCTTCATCACAATCAGCGTTGTCTGAAAATCGGCGGCTATTCCTTTGGGTGAGTCAACAATACCAATTGTGAATTACGTAGACAGGCTCCGAGTCGGGATGCAATTTAATTGACGCCGTACTCGCATCTGCGATAAATTCGTTGCGCAAGGCGTTTGGTTCGTCTGGGTCGATACGAAAATTATTCAGAGGCCAACGGAGATTTTGACTTTCCGCGACCACTGTATTTTCGTATTCTGTGAACAGCGATACGCGGTTAATCCCCCCTACTCCCCTTTGGAAAAGGGGGGATTTCCGTTGTAAACTGATAGAATCCACGACAAAATGAATTTCCTGAAGAGGGTCACGCATACAAGCGCAATAGCGTTTATTTTCCGCCACTATCTTGTGAAAGCCAAACCTCATCAACTTCAGGTTTCCCAAGAAGTGGTCGCTTTCATAATTCCGTGTGTCATTCAGACCGCCGAACATGATGATATTCATGCAACCATATTCTTGCATCGCATAAGCGACGGCTAATTGACCATCCGTGTAATCTTCACTAAAAGCTGTTTTGTCTATTTTTCCAGTCCATTCCGTCACAAAGCGCGTGCCCTTAGCGGAGAAAGTTTCCATAATAGCAGTATTCTGTTTTACGGAATCAAGGTCGCCAATGACAATGTCAGGAAATAATGTTGTATCGAAATGTTCATTGAGAATCTGGAATATCCTCAATCCACCATCGGCGCAAATCAACAAATGCTTGTTAGCTCTTGCATTTTCGATCTGTCGTTTGTAGAAATCATAATATCGGTCATCATAAAAACCGCTTAGGAACACGAAAGCTGTTTGCAACGGTGTTTTTTTCATTGTGAGATTGATGATAAGTTTGTAGTAGCGAATTTATTCGCTTTTTTTGACGACTGTCGTTTCAATCGTCATCCCAATTATCACCAAAGGTTCCAATAGGATACTCACGCCACCTATCTACAAGATAATCTCTGCCGAATGTATCAAAGAAATTTTTAAAGCTAGAACACAACCAACCGTCAGCACGGCTACTCCACCCGTGCTTAATTGGATTATAATGAATGTAATTGATAGCTGTCCAATAATGTCTCTCGTTGCGCATCTTCCTATCAGCATAACGATACCAGACCTGGCGTCCCATGGTACAATCCTCTAAATTCCATTGACGCGAGGTTTTCCCATGAACTGATTTTAATACCCCTGGTATTATGTCGAACGTTTGCAAACCAACGAGAATATTGCATTGTTAAATTTGTTTTGATAAAGACAATTAGCCACGGATACACAC
>DTYX01000003.1 GCA_012961655.1 Candidatus Poribacteria bacterium | reverse complement strand
TATGACCTCATTTTGTTGGATTGAACTGCAATTCAGGGTTATCTTTTTGAAGTTCTCCGCGTCTTCGATTCTTTGGGACAACATCATGAGTAATAGCGCTATTTTAGATTTAGGTATCGATTTCTCTGATTTTGTTTTCATGGGAGAAATTATGCTGAACCGATAGAATTATTTTATTGCTACAGATATACTTTTTATTCAAAATAATCAGGTTCGTAATCTGTCAGCATTGTAGCATGATTTCTGTGAGAAAACAAGCAAATTTGCAATAACTGAAGTAACCCGAAAATAAATCATCGTAGCCGAATTCGCATAGAATCCGGAGTCCCCCCGACTTGCAAAAATGTTTTGAACAAAAAACTGATTTATAGTAAAATTTCCAAAACTGCCACAACTTTGATTTTCGAGGAGGTATATTATGTCCTTGTCTATCTGGACACAAAATTGTATGTCTCGTATCTTCCCACATCAGGTCATTCCGCAGGGGGAATTGACCTCTCCATTATTGTACGCCGCGCGTAACGAAGTAGAAGCTTTTCAAATCGGCGTACATGGCCCTACAGAATCGCTCAATGACCTGCAGGCTGAAGCACACGATTTGGTCGCCGAAAAAGGTGAGTGCATCCCTCGTGAGTGTGTAGAAATCCTCTTTGCGGAGTATGTCCCCGTGCATTGGCATTCTGCGGGTAATACACGGGAAGATTTAGAAGGTAAAGCTCCCGGTTTTTATCCCGACCCGCTGTTGTCATCCCTATGGCGGGGAGTTGGTCGAGTGCAATTTCCAGATACAATTAGTCTCTGGGTACGAGTGCGTGTGCCAACTGACGCGTCGGCGGGTCGATATCAGGGGAACATTCAAATCACTTGCAAAGAAGATGAGACTACAATTCCTTTCAGTGTGAAGGTTTGGCCTTTCAAGTTACCAGAGCATTCTCATTTCCTGATGACTAATTGGCTTTTACCGGGGATGATTTTGAAATTCCACAAATTGCAGCCATTGACGGAAACTTTCTGGGATGTGATGGAGTTGTACGCCCAAAATTTAGCCGACCACCGTCAGAACGTCATTCTCACGCCTCTTTTCCCCATAGCCAGTACGGGAGGAATCCTCAATGGCCGCATCCAGGATGGATTGATTGATATCACCGAAACGGCGCCGGGACAGTATCAATTCGATTTTCAGAACCTCGACCGTTGGATTGAGCTTTTCTTGGGATACCGTTTTGAGGTAATAGAAGGCGGGCATTTAGCGGGAGGCTCTCGAAATCCAGCGGGAATAGCTATCCGGCAGGGCGACAAGGTGGAACGTCGCAGATTCCCTTCAACACAAGATTCGGATTATCGGAAGTTTCTAAGCCAGTTTTTGACCGCCTTGAGGGCTAATTTGCAACAGCGTGGCTGGCTCGATAGATTTTATCTGCATCTCTCCGATGAACCTCATGGCGACCAGTTCGACGCGTATACGGATTTAGCGAAATTCGTCAAAACTGCCGCTCCTGAATTTCAGTTAATCGACGCCATGGGCTCAGTGGAGTACGCGCCTTATATAGACCATCCCGTGCCATTGGAGAGCGTTTACGAACAGTTTGTGGAACAGAGCGGAATTCCCCAGAATCAGATCTGGTTTTACTA
>DTYX01000002.1 GCA_012961655.1 Candidatus Poribacteria bacterium | reverse complement strand
TTAAGATTATTGGAAATTTCGTAGTTAAAATCAGCTTATTCGTTTGCCGCTTTATCATTAGGTTCGTTATGCGATTTTGTGAAATCGATGCTGATATTCCCATGTCGCGTTGAAAGCTCAATCTTTGTCTCACCTTCATTGATTTTTTCCTCAACCACCGCTTCGTTTCTCTTTTTCGTTATCGCTAATGGCAAATTGGAGTGGATACTCCCATGCTCTGTGCGCGCGAATAGATTAACTCTGGAGCTTTCAGGTATGGCGAGCTTCAGGTGTGCATGCTCTGTGTGAAGCCGATACGGATGGGTAACCGGTTGGGACGATATCACTTCAACACCGCCGTGAGAGTTTTTCACTGAAATCGCTCCTTTGACGTTATGAAGTTTTACATTTCCATGTGAACGCTCAATGTCGGCGGAACCAGAGACATTTTCGATTTGCCCATCCCCGCGAGAACCACGCCAATAGACATCTCCTTCGATGCCGATAGCGTTCAAGCGACCATGTTCAGAGGAAAGTGAGAAGTTGCCATTGACCGTTTCAATCTCTATATTTCCATGCCGTTTAGTAATCTCAACATCGCCTTCAATACGCTGAAGTTGCACATGGCCGTGTTCATGGTCAAGTTGCAGCGCTCCGCCGACATCAACTGCGCTCAAGTTCCCATGTCGCTTGGTTAAATCAGCACGCTTGCCGATTTTCGCAAGGTCAACGTGTCCGTGTTCATGGTTCAGTTTCAGTCCACCACCCACCGATTCGATGTGCCCATTTCCACGAGAGCCACGCCAATAGACATCCCCTTCGATGCCGACAGCGTTCAAATGGCCATGTTCAGAGGAAAGTGAGAAGTTGCCGTTGACCGTTTCAATTTCCATATTCCCATGCCGTTTAGTAATCTCAACATCACCTTGAATCTGCTTCAGTTGCACATGCCCATGTTCATGATTAAGTTGTAGCGCTCCACCGACATCAACCGCTTTCAAATTCCCATGTCGCTTGATTAAAGTAGCACGCTTGCCGATTTGCGATATTTCAACGTGACCATGTTCATGATTCAGTTTCAGTTCGCCACCCACCGATTCAATCTTCAGGTCGCCGTGTCTTTTGTCCACTGAAGCGTTTCCTCCGACCTGAGAGACTTCAACATGGCCATGTTCGTGCTGAATGGAAGCGTCTTTTCCAATTTGAGCGACTTGAAGATTGCCGTGGCGGCTATTCAAGTCGAGTTCGCCCAGAAAACTTTCCACCCAGACGTTCCCGTGTTCGTTCTTCAAAGAGACGTTGAGCCGCTTTGGGGCGTATAGCTCATAGTTTATCGTATTCTGTCTTATCCGCCATGAGCGGTCAGGCTCCGGTCGGATTGTCCTGACAATGATTCTGCCTCCTTCCGATTTAATCTCGACTTTCATCTGTTCGGCATACATTTGGGCAGTTTCTTTGTCTCTGGCTTTGACAATCTTTTTCCCTTCAAGCTTTACCTCCTCTTCATCCCATCCTTTCACTGTGATATTTCCGTGGGAATGAGAAATATCGATGTCAGCTTCATTTTTGGTTGGCATCGCTTGTGAGAAGGTTTGCTCGAAGACTTCCGAGGCTGGATTTGCTATGTTCACCAGGCCTAAGAGATTTTTCACACTTGAGAACATCTTATTTCCTCCTTTGGTTTTTCCAATTGGTCCTAAAACTAAGATTATTGAGGTCATCAGACCAACAACGGTGAAAATTAAACGTTTTGGCGATTGGGTGATTCTCATCGCCTTATCAAAATAGTGTTTTCCAAAAACGTCTCGAACCATTGGAATAAACTCCTTTCGATCTAATTCGGCAATATTGATTTATTTTTAAATGCCCAGCCAGTAATTTAACTTAATCAAGAAAATATTCTGGCCTTCATCGGAAAAGCTCTTCCTCAGGCTAAAAAACGGGCGGAACGACGGGTCATCAAAGGACGCACTGCGGGATTGGGACCACACAAAGAAAAGGCTGCTTCCCGGACGATACTCCCAACGGAGCACCATATTGCTACGTAGCGAGCGTTGGCGGAAGTCGGGGTTGAATTTGAGCTTGGTGTAGGGGATGAAGTCATACGACTTTGGCCGGGCAAGCTCTTTTATATTCTTGTAATCCCCACTTGTGGCTGAGGTTCCAGGATTCCACGCTGCCGATCAGCAGGGCCAGTTGGCGGAAGATCCACCAGGGCTGTTCCTTGCGGAATCGCATCCAGAGCCAGGGCGAGAAGTTATTGGCTCGGTCAATGAATCCTAAGTCGTTGGGGTTAAAGCCCAAGGAACTGATTGAGAAACCTACGCTACCCGTGAGCCAGCCGCTGGTCTTGTCGTACCGGACATGGGCAAGATAGCCGCTATCCCTGTCTTCCGAACCCGAGCGACTCACTGCCATATTGCCTTTGAACTGATGGGCACTCTTGCCCAATCTCAGGTCCCAATCCATCGCTCCTAAATATGCGGATTCAGCATCTTCCCGGTTGACGGCAGTTGTGAGCACCCCCACCCTAGAGTTTCCCCTCAACACATCCTGCTGAATCCGCCCGACAAAGTAGTTTGCCAGTGGCTCAATGAGGTGCTCTCTGCGCTGCGTTCGCTCCAACCCCGTGGCGGGCTCGGTGATGCTCTCCTCAATAGTGGCATACTCAGGTGCGGTGACGGCCGAAAGGATGCCAATGGAGGTCTTGCTGGCTGTCTTTCCTGTCAGCTTCACAGCACCCAGAATAGTTGTGAAGATAACACCATCTCTTAACGTTCCTGAGGGAGAAACGATGAAGAAATTCCCAGTTTGATGGTCATGGTGAGGGTCGAAGTATACACCGACCCAGCGTATCTTTCTCATATGTACCGGGGGATGACGTCAAAGACGCTTCCGCCCTCGCTTCCCCATAACGCCTGCTGGTAGTAAGGATGCCGGTCAGGGTCTGAGCCGTTGTTTTCGCGAAACCGCCCTGGATTCTTGGCGACGAACTCCGCATAGTGTCTCACCGGAATCAGATGGCCACCCCGGACGGGAGAGGTCATGTAGCTCCATGGATAATCTCCGGTGAAGAAGGAGTACGGCATGCGCAGCTCTCTTCTCAAGACATCGCCTCCGGAATAAACCAGCGCGCATGTCTCGGGGATGATACGCGTTGAGATATCGTATGCCTTGAGAAAGTGCTCGGCGGCCTTCCGATTGCCAAATTGCTTCTCAAGCAGAGCGAGCCAGGGCTCGTCCGTGTAAGGCTCGGAACTTTTGGCATAATAAGCCAATGCCTCTCGGAAAAGCGGTCCCAGCTTTGTGCCTGATATATAGCGCTCCCAGTACACGAAACTGGTAAAGTTCTCTACCTTCTTTATCTCGCTAGCTATCTCATAGGCGAAGCGGGACAACCCCCTGGCCCCCTTTTTTAAGGGGGATAAAAGTGAACCCTTTGGAAGGGGGACTACTGAACGAAGTGAACAGATTGGGGTCTTCTCGGGCACCTCAGATAAAAAAGCACTTAAGGAGGGGGGCAGATTCTATGGTAAACGATTGAAGCGCTTTTTCAGAATTCTCCAACGCTAAAACCATTTTCATCTTGTCCGCGGGACAAGGTAAATGACACCAGCGCTGAATCCTCCGCCTTGAGCGCGGCGTTTACCCAAACCCGCCCTGGGGTCGCCCCGTCTCCGAGGGACCCCAGTATTACACCCCTTCTTAAATGCTCTTTTGGGGCGGGAGAAATTTTGATTAACGAATCTTTTTATTCGCTCACTCCCACCGGCAATGGAGGCGGCCACCCCCATCTTTTGTCGTAGACAGTGGTACCGCCTTTGCTGGTTTGTCCCAAAGCGCCGATGTAATATTGCCAGCCAATTTCTTCTTTTACTATGCCACAATTGCAGCCACGATGAGCTCTGTTAATATCTGCCGCTTCTTTGGAAGAAAATATTTTGTTTACAGCATGACTTCTGCACGCATTACAGGATTTTCGCTTTCGGGTCGATGTATGGTATATTACACCTCGAGAAGCGCCTGTAACCGAAACCGTATCTGAGCCTTCAAATAGAACGCCATCAAAAAACTTTCCACTAACAGTGAATTCCACCGAATATCCGCCGGGTAAATCATCTCTCAAATCGCTGCTTTTGTATAGAAAAACGATACTTCTTAAGTTAGGGCGAATAATTTTATCCACGGCAGGCGCGCCTTCACACCTGACGCTGAAAACATTAACGTCAGCAATGTTGTAGTTTTCTGGAAAAACGACGATTGAACCGAAATTATCACCACTTCCCAACTTAATAACATCCGGTTTTATCATAATCGTGACAGGGATAATAGCCTCTTTTTGGGAATAGCTACTTTGCGCCCTGGCTGATGATAGTCCACTCAGCAGTAACCCCGGCGCCAGAAGAGATGCGCTTGACACGCCAAAGACCTTTAGGAATTCCAGTCTGGTAATTTTGTTTTGACTAAGATAGAGCATATTACAATGATACTCCCTTATTACCTACATTACGTTCATCGCTTCCTCTGCGGTGGTGGGGATGACTCAGTTGTATCGCGTCGCGTCCTTTTTTTCTTTTTTTGGGGGCGTCCCAAATCTCCTCCCGTTTCGTCCGTTCGGCTGGTAGAAGGCTGGGTCCGATGCGTCAGTACGCCCAATGTTTGGATGACTTCTTCTAACTTCTTGCGCACCGTTGGATACGAAATTCCCAACTCCCTCTCGACCTCTTTGATGTTGCCCCGCGCCAGGAGGAACACCTCTATGAATTCTTGCTGGTCGGAGGACAACGATGCCAGATGTGATGTGGGCAATTTGCCTTCGAGGGTTAAATCACATGAAATACATTTCAGCTTAACCAATTCGAGTTCCCCCCCACAGATAGGACAGTTACTCAACGGCTTGCGCATTATGTGTTGTCTCCTTGCGCTTGAATTTGCTAGTATTATACAATATTTTCTTGAATATGTCAATAGGAAAATTGCTTTTTTTAATTTTTTGCAACAAAATAATCACTAATATCAATATTAAAATTACAAATTGACATTTTTCGATTTTGGTTAACGACTCACTACCTAACTGGATTTGACGCGTAGACACTTACCCTGAACTCGTCGTTTAGCGAGCATTTTACGCTGCTGAGCACACTTTCCCATAGGCGTACACGATGGACCTTGGAATTGGCTCAAGAAGCTACTACCTCCGGGAGAATCCCGGTTTTTACACCCTTCGTGAGGATGCGGAATATGCTATCCATCCGAGACATAAAATACAACCTTTTTGTATCTTTCGCAGGTAATGTTTCAGATTTGTGTATTCTAAACCACGGAGACACAGAGTTTTCTCCGTGCCTCTGTGTTCGCTTCGCTCACCGACGCCTGG
>DTYX01000001.1 GCA_012961655.1 Candidatus Poribacteria bacterium | reverse complement strand
TGTTATCCGATTAAAGTCTGTTTTTGAATATTCTTTGATAAAACATTGAATATTTTGAACATTCTTTAATAAAATACGCACATAGCTTCGCCACTCTGTTGGCAAAAAGCGATGAATGCTCTTCAGTTAAGAGAAAGGAGAATAAATTGTGCATTTCTTTCATTTTTCTAACAAGTACGTTTTGATAAGCCTTGTGATTTCTGTCCTCATAATTTGGGTAGGAATCAGGCTTTGGCAAGGTGAGCAGCATAAAGAGGCAAGCTCACAATTCCCAGCAAAAACAGAGATACCTAAAAACACGCAGCCTAAAATTACTCCTAAAATCACCGCGCGAGCACCCCCAAGTTATCAACCCAAACAAGTAGATTCAGTTGCCCAAGGCGGCACTATGACAAAAAGCAAAAATACAGAAGATATCAGCAAAGCGGAAGATGAAGCGATTTGGGATGAAATAATAGAAGAGATAATGGCTGAAACTGAAGATAAACCTGTTGAGCAAACTGGCGATAACGAAGTTCATGAAAAAGAGGTTAAAAAGACATCGCAACTAACGCAGCAGAAAACTACTGTAATTTTCGACGGAATACCAGTAGAGGTAGAGTTAGGGAAAAAATACAGAGTTACTCGGTATGGTGTAGGGACATGGAATCCACGTCCAAGAACTCCTGAAGAGGAAAAACGCTTCGCAGAGCTTCTCCAAGAATTGTTGTTTGAGAATCCTTCAAAAGAAAGAAAACGTGAGATACATGCTGAGCTTAACGTAATAAATGCAGAAACGTCCTATCCACCGAAAAAAGTCAGTGTATTTTGGTTACCGCTACCTGGCCAGACGAAAGAAGACGAGCCGCCTGATTCGGAGATTATAGATATCGATTTGACAAGTGGATTTTGAGCTATTGGCATCTTTGCGGCGCTAACGGCATTCTACATTCGGCGCAATTTTATTTGTGTTGGTGACGGGCATCTTTGTGCTGCTCTTAGGTTTCCGTTAAGTGAGGTGTAATATTATGCGTTTTGCCATAACAAAGAAACGATTCCTTTTGATTATTTTAAGCTTCACCGCAATAGCGTTCTGCTTGTGGCTTGGATGGCTGTATTACGAGCATTCAAAACCCATCCAGAGGATTTCTTCGCCTATATCTACAAGCAGAGAGAGCAGAACTCCTCTCGCTTCGAAAAGGACAAGAAAGCCCCGAGTCGAGGGAAAAGTGGCGTCAAAAAATCGCCTGTCTGACAAGGAATTAGCGCTTTTATGGGAGATTCTCAAAGAAGAGATTCTAAAAGAGGAACAGGATAAGGAATCAAAAAAACCAGTAAAGATAGAGGAAGAGCCAATAGATAGCGAAAGCAATGAGAAAAGCTCTGCGTCACAGGAATCAGGCGATGAAGAATGGTCTACTATTGATGAGTGGGTAGATGCTGTTTACGAAGGGATGGAAATAGGAACATACCTTGGTTTTGAAGTAGAAATTGGCGGTAAAAAATATCCAGCACGACTTGGCATTCCGATTGAAGTTACCTGGTATGGACCCGGCACAGATAACCCACGAAAAAGAACTGAAGAGGAACAAAGGCGATACGATGAATTGGGAAGAGAATTAGATACCGTAGACCCATTCTCGCCTCGTGCGAAAGAAATTATCGCTGAAATGGAGCGAATAGATGCAGAAACCTCGCTCCCAGCTAAGCATACATCTCGGGCTTTGTACAGAAAACCAACAAAGGAGGAACTGCGCGAGGATTATATTAAATCCACTCCGGAGGAGCGTCGTAATTCTTATAGGATGTGGGCAAAGAAGGGAATACTTCAAAATCGTTGAAAATATATCTAAAGATAGGCTGATATTTGGGCGCTTTTTCCACATATTTATGAATAGGAAGTTGCATGTTTCTACCATCATATTTTTGCTCATAAGTCTATCCGCTTCAATTTTCCTTCGAGTGCAAAATCTGCCGCTTTTAGAAGGGAAATATCCTCTCGACAACGATTCAGTTCGATTCCTTCGCCAAGCTAAAATCATCGTCCAAGACGGCAGCCTGCCCAATCGGGACATGATGCGCTGGCTTCCGTTCGGAAGGGATATGGATAAGCAATTGAGCCTATCCTCCTATGCAATCGCCTACCTGTATAAATTCCTACGGATTTTCACGCCTTCCATTACCATCGAGCGGGCAGCTATTTACTATCCAATCATCTGTTTTTCGCTCAGCCTTCTCGTCTTTTTTGCCTTAATGGACAGGCTTTTCGATAGATACACGGCTCTGATTTCGACCGCCATCTTTGCTGTTTTCCCTTCACTTATCCCAAGAAGCATGGCAGGCTTTTCGGATAGAGACTCATTTGTTATGCTTCTCAGCTTCTTAACTTTCTATCTTTTCATAAGGTCATTGCAAACACAGCGGCAGCATTACAGATTGGGTTTCGCTTTCTCATCAGGGTTTATCATGATGCTTCTTGGGCTAACCTGGGAGGGAAGTGGACTTTTCATCGCAGTAGTTGCCCTGTTCCATCTTGCCAAACTGATGACCGGAAGCTATAAAAGGGATGATTTTTATGCCTATCTCATCTGGTATGCGCCTGTTATCTTTGGGCTTCTGACATTTACACGAACCTACAGAAGTTTCGCCCCGTTCGCCATTTTGGCGTGGGGCGCGCCCAGCTTCGTTTTGTTAGTATCCCTGCTTCACTTCGGACTCAGCAGATGGCAAAAGGCAATCTCACTTATCACATTGAAATTGAGATTGCCATTTGGGTTTTCGGTTTTCCTCCTTGCGATTTTAGCATGTCTGCTTATCGTAGCCACTGCTTTCGTATTGCAGCCAACGCTTACAGCTCAAAAGTTAATAGCCTTGAAGGACAACTTCTTAGCTCCATTAGGTCAGAGCAGGTTGATGAGAAGCGTTGCGGAACTCCAAAGACCCCTTTCAGTTGATTGGGCAAGTCGGTATGGAATCTTCTTTTTTCTCTTCTCCGCAGGCGCGCTCCTTTCAATGCGAAAGCTGGCGTTGTCTCTTAAATTCAATCCTTGGATTAGTATGGCAAGTCTTGAGATTCTACTAACGGGCGTCTTCTTCAGCCGATTTTCGTTGCGCTTACCGTTAAGCGGAGAGAGCGCCTTATCTGCTGCAACTTATTTCGGCTCCATCCTGTTCTTTCTATTTGTGATGCTTGGACTTTATTTTTACAGCCAAAGGAATTTAGCTATTGAAGAATGGCGGGATAGGAAAATAACTGAGGATATGCTATTTTTGCTCCTCTGGTTCACCTTGATTCTCTTTACTGCAAGAGGCGCTGAAAGATACAACCTCTTTTTCGCCCCAACTGCGATAGCTTTTGGAGGCTATGCGCTTTTTCAGCTTTTTTTGCTGGCGCAGAAAAAGATTATTCATCGAATCAAGCGCGTATTGAGCTATGCCTTCATAGTTGTGTTTGTGGCATTGGGCTTAAGCAATTATTTTAGAGTCAGCTATTCTATAGCAAAAACAGCTCAACCTTTCATATCTCAAAGTTGGATACAAGCTTTGGATTGGATGAGGGACAACTTGCCTGCGGACGCTGTTGTGGCATCTTGGTGGGATTACGGGAGTTGGATAAACACGTTGGCGGAGAAAGCCACCATTGTGGATGAAGACCACTACGTTCCATACTGGATATATCTTATGGCTCGGCATGTAATGCTTGGACAAACCGAGATGGAGGCTTTAGAGTTCCTCAAATCTCACGGCGTTACTCATCTTATGATAAGTACAGATGAAATTGCTTCGCTTCCCGTGATTTCAACTTTGGGTTCCGATGAGAACTTCGACCGCCGTTCTTTCATCCCGGGATTCGTTTCACAAAATGAGGTTATTCAGCCTACTGATGGAGTGAATATCTTTCGATACAGCGTACCTGGCGGGAGAGTGAACATTGATGACGTTCTGCGCTTGAATGGCAAGATGTATCCTAAAGGCGGTTGGCGTGTCGGCAATATCTACTTGAAGGTCGAAGGGGATGGTCAAAAATCTTGGAAGCTTAAAGGAGCTATTCTTGAGGTACAAATCGAAGGCAAAACCATAAAATTGCCGCCACGGGAGCTTTACTTCAAAGGTAAACTTATGCGTCCAAAAGGCGAGGCATTGCCCGGCGCAGTTGTTGTATATTCTAAAGATAACAGCCCGTTGAAATGGCGAGTCCTGTTTTTGTCCCAGACAGTGCGTAATGCTTTGATGGTGAGGTTACAGCTTCTAAATGAGAATTCTAACTTTTTCATTCCCATATATCCACCTGCAAATCAACAAGGTAAGAGCCAATTGAACAATTATTCTGTGAGAGTTTGGAAGATAAACTATCCCGAAGATATTAAGAGCAATCCCAAGTATCTGGAGACGGAGTTTTCCGAGCCAAAGCTTTATCGTTCATGGGTACAGGGCAGGAAATAGCGCCTATTCGAAAACTCCCGGGATTTAGAAAACCCGGTAATTTAAAGAAAATGCAAAGTTAGTCGTAATTTCAGTATCGCTGGTTTTATTCAACTGCATGTTTGTAACGAGATTGACGGAGTTTTCAACATAAAACACAAATGAGACGCGCAAAGAATTTGTAAACAAAAAGTCGAAATCGGTCAAGCGTTTTTTCCTTTCAATTATAATTAGATGATTTAAAACAAAATCGATGCGGTTCGTCATTTCGTAAGTGAAATCGCTATGGATAGTTAAATCATAGGCTTTGGCAAACTCGTTATCCAGCGGACTATTGGCGATTAGACGCTCATTCCATTGAGAGCGCCAGCCCAATGGATGAGAATATCTGATGGCGATATCCGCCGCTGATTTCGGTTTCTGTTTTTTTACTGAAGTGAGCAATTCCCTTTTGATGCCCAACGTCGCATCCCAGCCATAAAATCTATCATGGACTTTCTGTCGAAACAGCACCTCGTCCATCCTGAGAATCCCGATGGCATCTATCTCTTCGCCTTTCAGCATCCCTGATGCTCGGATTAATTTCGCCATCTCCTCATACCAGTGGACTTTATAGGTGTCTCTATACTTGTTCTCGAATTCCGATTTCCGTTCGATAACCTGACCGAACTGAATCATCGTCTGCGCGGGCAAATCGTCATATAATAGACCCTCGCTGAGAAGAAAATCCTCAACTCTAACTGCCTTCGCCAATGGAGTTACATCGACAAACCGTCCAAAACCTAAACCAACTGTCAAGTCCACCGGAGGGCGGTCGCGACCCCTGAAATATGAGGAGTGTAACTTGATAGAACCAAACAGGTCACGAGTTGTCGAGATATATTTTTTGACTTGTCCTTCCAAGTCAGTATTATAGTTGAATAGTTGTTTCGCTCCTTCGTTGCGCGAAAACGCTCCGACGAAATCAAGCGAATATGCGTGGGGCAATGATTCATAGAACCTCTTATAGACCGCGCTGATATTTCCCTTATTGGTTGTTAGTTCACTGCCAACTGTAGAATAATTGGCGTTAAAGTCAATTAAAAGGCTGCGCGCTGAACTGACTGGGACATTATAATCCGTTATCAGTAAGTTCTGAGCTGAGAGGTCTGTTTCTGAGATAATGATTGCGATTGCCATTAAGAAAATCGTCCATGAACATTTCATTGTAACGCTCCCCGTAGGTTGAATCTGTCCGCATTTCTACATTGTTTCACGTTGCATTTCTTTAGTAAAACGTGTTTCGTATTGCGTAGTTCGTGTATCGAACTACTAAGCGACACGAAAGTAGTTACGAAGTAAACTTGTTTGTCAGTGTAAATTCATTCGGTCATTGACAGCCTAATTCATAATCAACCAAAGTTACTGTACGTTCACCGTTTGAGTCCGTATTTTTTATTAGCCGATAGGGCGGATTTTTCTCCACCCAAAAGAAGAACTTCGTTTTGAATATCTTCCCTTTCAGACCATCAACTCCTGCTTCAAGCTGGTAGCAGTCAAATGATCCGGCAGGTGTAGTAACCTGTTCGTTATCAATAATTTTGATATAGAAGCCAACACCTTTGGGGTGTTCGGGCGTCACCAATGTAAATTTAGCTTTTTGTTGTCCAAAGGGGAAGCCGCGGACAGATTGTAAAACGGTATGTACATCATATCTATCTTCTGGCACTTTTTCAACGACATTGCGTTTGGGACCAGGATAGATAAAATGCACTCTATCTTCGCTATATTCGATAGAAAATTCCAAATCGCCGTTATCGTCGGTCTTCTTTATGGAGAGAGGTTGGAGGTCGGATGCCTCAAGAATCATTTGATATGATTGAGCGCGAATGATATAAACGTCTTTGTCATTACTCTGTTGGTGGAAGATGGTATAACTCGTTAAAAAGGTCTTTCCATTTTCGATTACTTCATACGTGCTTTTCTCACCGGAAGTAATTTTCGGGTCAATGAAGGGAGGTTTTTTTCTGGCTAGTCCACTCTCAACGAAGATAATTAACATTAAGATAACAAATAAAATTTCACCTAAGTTCTTTAACTGCATGTCGAATTTTCCCTATTGTTAGTAACTCATTTAGCACTATCTGCTTCGTTGCGTGGTGAACTACAAACTGAGGCGCTCAAAATACTCGGTAGTTCAAACTGACCACAAAATTCGTGGACAACTCCGTACCGGTAGATTTGTCCAATCGTTCCGTGACAGCAAGGTTGAGTTGATTTTCAAGGAAGTAAATAAACGAAAGTCCAAGCAAATTACTGATGACGATATCACTCTCTGGGGCTAATTTATCAATTGTCATAAAATGTCTCACCACAAAGTTGACGCGGTTGCTGAGTTCATAGGCTAAATCACTGGATATATGCAGATTATAAAATGTGCCAAAATTGTTGCTCAGAGGGCTATTGATAGACAATCGTTCGTTCCATTGAGTTGCCCAACTTATTGGACGGGAATACTGTGCGGAAAAATCAAGGGATGGATTGGGGCGTTCTTGCCCCTTTTGTGGAAGGGTGAGGTCGATTTTAGTTCCGATTGTTACCTCCCAACCATAAAAGCGGTCAAAAATTTTTTCCTTGGTAAGCACTTCTTGCATCCGCAGGATACCGATTGCGCCGATGTAATCTTCTTGCAGTAAGCCCGATTTGCGCATGGCGTCTTCCATGTCATCAAACCAGTTTTTCTGATATGTATCGCCGTATCTGTCGCTGTATTCAGACCGCCTTTGAATAATATGTCCTAATTGGAGCATAGTTTCCTTCGGCAGATGGCCAGAAATTACATTCTCCTTCATCAGAAAATCTTCCATACGGACTGCTTTCCGCAAAGGTGTCGCGTTGATAAAACGCCCGTAGCCGATGCCGATTGTAACGCTAGTGGCAGGATAGTCATAGATTTTGTTAAATTGGCCGCCAAATTTCACCGAACCAAACAAGTCTCTTTCATTGAAGATATATTTTTTAAACCGCACCGCGGCATTTGTTGAATATCGGTTGCGGTATTTACGCGTTTTTGAATCTTTTTCAAATGAACCTGAACCAGTAGCGTCGATGGAATATCCCACAGGAAGAGATTCGTAAAAAGTCTTATAGACAATGCCAATGCCGCCTTTATTAACAGTGACGTCATCTGAGACAATTGTCAGATTGTAATTAGGGTCAATAAAAAGGCTGTGAGAAGAACTGGATGGCACGGTATAATCTTTCACCGAAACGTTTTGCGTTACAGCAACTGAGACGAAATAACTAAGCATGGCACAACTTAGAATTATTATGAGTACAATTTCTATCTGCTTTTGCATTATTCAGAAAACCTTTGTCGTTTCAGTTCCAATTTTACTCGCTTTCTGATATCCTCAGCAAATTGAGTTGCATACCGAAAGTCAAATACCGATGCCTTCACTTTCAATTTCGTCAGGAAGATACCTCGAAAATCGTCAGCGCTGGTAACCGAAACCGGTTCAGGAAGATATACGTATTTTGATGTTAAAGCAGCTTCCCTGGCAATCTTTTCCACTTGCTCTAAGGGAAAAGAACTAGGCAATATAAATTCAACCTCAACCGGGCTATTCATGCCAACTGCCGTGGCTCTTGTCACTGTTCGACGAAGAAATCTTGAATTGGGAACTACAACCAATTGTCCATCAGTTGTCATCATTTTCACGCTGAACAGCCCCATAGCTACTACTTCGCCTTCATAAGCGTCAATCTTAATTCGGTCTCCAAGGCGAAATGGACGATTAAAAAGGATAACAAATCCTCCGAGCCAAGAACTGAGCAAATCCTTGCAGGCAAGTCCAAAGGCTATAGCAAATACGCCGATAATTATATAGCCGCCAAATTCAATCCGTCGGATGATTCCACTGAGGACAATATAGAAGGCAATCCCATATATTATCGCTCTGGAGATGGGCAATAACCATCTTAAAATAAATTCAGGCTTTCCTCTTCGATTGGCAAGTTGATTTAAAATAAAAGCGGATAATTTCGCTATTGCATAAGCTATAATTAGAATAGCCAACCAGTATATCACTAGTTGTATCACGGGTTTAGGCTGATTTGCTATTTCATTTTGCGCTTCACCGGCTGCTTCACGGTTTTCCATTTGAGCGTTGACGATGCCTAAAAAGGTAGTGAATAAAAGCATCGCCGCTATGGTTGAAATGATCGATTTCATTTTTATGATGGGTAACAAATAATGCACTGTAAAATTTGTTTTGAAAAGTGTTTGTAGTAGCGCAATTGATTGCGCGTCAAAAAACGGCAAT